>NZ_JAZGVT010000027.1:0-21158 GCF_036440755.1 Methylobacter sp. Wu8
GCCGTAGAATCGGCCGACAACATCGAGCAACTGGTGCTGACGGTCAGCAACGTCACCGACGGCGCGGCGGAAATTCTGAGCATCGACGGTTCCAGCGTGGCGTTGACCCACGGCAACTCGGTGACTACCGCCAGTAACAGCATGACCGCCGGCGTTTCGCTATCGGGGAACACCGCGACGGTGACCCTCAGCAAGGCGGGCGGCATTACCCGCAGTTCAGGCGCAGACGCTGGTCAACGCACTGGCCTACAGCAACAGCAGCGACGATCCCACGGCCGCCAACCGCGTGGTCACGCTGACCTCCGTCAAAGACACCGGCGGCACCAGCAACGGCGGCGTGGACAGCACCAGCCTCAGCGTCGTTTCCACGGTGACCGTGACGGCGGTCAACGACGCGCCGGTGGCGACGGCGGGCGGTACTCTGGCGTACACGGAGAACGGCTCGGCGGTAGCCATCGACAATACCATCGTGCTCAGCGATGCCGACGACACCCAGCTTACCGGAGCGACAGTGACGATCAGCAGCGGCTTTACCAGCGGCGATGTGCTGGGCTTCACCACCCAGAACGGCATCACCGGTAGCTACAACAGCGGCACCGGCGTGCTGGCCCTGAGCGGCACAACCAGCATCGCCAACTACCAAACGGCCTTACGCTCGGTGACTTACAGCAGCAGCTCGGACAATCCCACCGCCAGCAGCACCGTCACCTGGGCGGTCACCGACGCCGCAGGCACCGGCAGCAACGGCGCGCAAACCAGCACCGGGGTCACCTCCACCGTCACCGTCACCGCCATCAACGACCCGCCGACGCTGACGGTGACGGCTTCCAACCCGACGTACACTGAAAACGGGGCTGCGGCGGCGCTGTTCAGCAGTGCGGCGATTTCAGCGGTGGAAGCGGCCGACAACATCGGGCAACTGGTACTGACGGTCAGCAACCTCACCGACGGCGCGGCGGAAATTTTGAGCATCGACGGTTCCAGCGTGGCGCTGACCCACGGCAACTCGGTGACTACCGCCACCCACAGCATGACCGCCGGCGTTTCGCTATCGGGGAACACCGCGACGGTGACCCTCAGCAAGGCGGGCGGCATTACCGTAGCTCAGGCGCAGACGCTGGTCAACGCGCTGGCCTACAGCAACAGCAGCGACAATCCCACAGTTGCCAACCGGGTGGTAACGCTGACTTCCATCAAGGATACCGGCGGCACGGCGAACGGCGGTGTGGACACCACCAGTCTCAGCGTCGCCTCCACAACGATCGTGACGCCCGTCAACGATGCTCCGACCATTACCAGCGGCGCCACTTATATCTTCGCCGACACCAACGAAGAAACAGCCAGCAGCGGCGTGACGGTCAATACTCTCCTTACCGGCGCCGCTTCCTGGGCCGATCCGGACGGCGCAGGCGTTGCCAAAGGCATCGCCGTCACCGGGACGACGGGCAACGGCACATGGCAGTACTCTACCGACAGCGGTGCCTGGACCGATTTCGGCACGGTATCCGGCACCTCCGCCTTATTGTTGGACGGTGTCACGCAAGTTCGCTACCAGCCCGATCTTGCCAATGGCGAAACCGCCTCCTTCATCTACAAAGCCTGGGACGAAACCAGCGGCGCAGCTTCCACCAACAACATACGGCAAACGGCAAATGCCGGCATAGGCGGCGGAAGTTCGGCGTTTTCCAGCAACAGCGCCAACGGCAGCATCACCGTCACCAGCGTCAACGACGCCCCCGCCGGAGTAGATAATCTGACACTGGCCGCGATAAATGAAGATACGAGCAATCCTACCGGCACGGTTATCAGCGCCTTAACCGGCTACAGTTTTCAGGATGTGGATACCGGGGCCACTACGCCCGGCTTCCTGATGGTGGGCAATAGCGCCAATGCAGCTACGGAAGGCGCATGGCAGTACAGCAGCGACAGTGGCGCCAATTGGAAAGCCATCGGTGCAGTCGCGGACGGCGCTACTGCCCTGGCTCTGGCGAATACCACACAGCTGCGCTTCGTGCCGGCGGCCAACTTCAACGGCGCACCCACGGCCCTGAACATTCGCGTTCTGGATAATACTTACAACGGTGCTTTCAGCGCCACTGCGAGAGGCAATGAAACTCGCGTTACAGCAGACAGCTCGGCCAATGGAGGCGCTACGGCCATTTCCGGCAGCGTCAACACTATCAGCACCAATGTCACGGCAATTAATGACGCTCCAAGCTTTATCAAAGGCGCAGACCAGACTGTCAACGAAGACGCCGGAGTGCAAACGGTCAATAACTGGGCGACCGGCCTCAGCGCCGGCCCGGCTGACGAAAGCGACCAAACCCTGAACTTTACCGTCAACAATGACAACAATGCACTTTTCAGCCTACAGCCGACGATCGACAGCAACGGCAACCTGAGCTACACCCCGGCGGCTAATGCCAACGGCAGTGCAACAGTGACCGTATCTATCAAGGATAGCGGCGGTACGGCCAATGGCGGCGTCGATACCAGCGCTGGCCAGACCTTTACCATCACAGTGAATTCAACGACCATCAACCTCAGTCAAATAAGCGGGAATACGGATGGCAAACAGAACCCACTCATCAGTATGGTTAATACCGTTCGTGCGGACAATATTGCGGGAGCAGGCATTAACATCGACACAGACAAGAACAAGATTATTAGTGATAGCCTCAGTACAGGTTATCGCAACAGCACAATCGACAGTTTTAGCTCCGATAATACCGGTTTCAGCACTAAACAGGCCATCGTTGTGTATATGGAGCTGGGCGTTGAGGCAAGCGGAAATAAAACGCCTGGAGACACCATTAACATGCCGTTCAGTGTCTTTGCCGGGCTGGATACGTTCGGAGGGGTAACGATTACTGCCGAGCTGTCTACCGGACAACGCTTGCCGCCCTGGATCAGCGTTGATCCAATTACGGGAGCCGTTACGGTAAAAGAGGGCGCTGTCGTGACTAACCTTATAATCGTGAAAGTCACCATCAGTGACAGCCGGGGAAACGAGGTGGTTGTTCTGGTCAAAGTGCAGCCGAAGCAACAACAGCCTGATGACACAGAAAAGAATCAACCACCCGTCAAGGAAAAAGGGCAAGACCAGCAAAGTCGTGCGGGACATGCCGATAAGCAACCGGTTTACGTTAGCAAGCCAGGTTTGACTCAGCAGCTACAGATGGTGGGCAGTAAAGGCTTTGAGATGCAGCGTCTAAAACTGCTGGATAGTCTGGCAAGCCTTGTTAGCAATGACAAGGATGCCGCTTGAGTTTTAAAGTGGTCTCTAAAAAAGACAGAGTTTACGGCGCTGGGATTATCCCCTGCCACTATAGCAGGGGATAGAGCCGGTTGATTGATACCCTTCATTCCTGCTATCTTGATCTTGGTGCAACCGATGAGCTCAGGCACGCGGCTTATGCACTATTCGTCATCAAATGGATGATACGTCGTTAAAAGCGATTCGTGAAGCTGTGAATAGTGGTGACAAATTCGGTGCTGAGCGGTTCAAGGACGACATCGAAGCGAGGCTTGCAGGATCGGATGGATTAGGCATGCACTTCGGAGTTGAATCCGCCTGATTTATTATTTCATGCAAGAGTTGTTTGGTGCAATGTCTGCTTTTGTCTCGTTCCTACGCGGGCGCGGAAACGAGGTAACATCCTGTTAAAGATTAAACAAAATCGAAATTTAAAGTACAGTTACGTTAACCGGGGAGGTCGATCATGAACGACAAGCAACGCGTCGCCGAACACGCCGCTCAATTAGTCAAACACGGGATGCTGATCGGCTTGGGTACCGGCTCGACCGCCAATTACTTTATCGAAGCCGTCGCCCGTCGTTGTCGTGACGACGGCCTGCAAATCCAGGCTGTCGCCAGCTCGGTGGTCAGTACTATCAAAGCCCGGCAACTGGGCTTGCCGCTACGGGCGATGGAGCATGTCGGCAGGCTCGATGTTTACGTCGACGGAGCCGACGAAGTCAGTCCCGATCTGACCCTTTTGAAAGGCCGCGGCAGCGATCTGGTGCGGGAAAAACTGCTGGCCAACGCCAGCGACGCATTTTGGGTGTTGATCGATCAAAGCAAACAGGTCGAACGCATCGGCCAGAATTATCTGATTCCTGTCGAGGTGATGCCGTTTGCCTGGCAATTGGTGCAGCGCAGTCTGGCGGCCATCGGCGGCGAAGCCCAACTCCGCGCCAACGGCGACGGGCTGGCGGTCACTTCGCACGGCAGTCTGGTGCTGGACGTGCGCTTTCCTGTCGAATTTGACGGCAAACAGCTCAACGGCAAACTGGACGCCATTCCCGGCATCGTCGAACACGGTATTTTTCACGGCCTGACTACAGCGGTATTTTGCGGGCACGACGGGCAGGTGCGTGAACAATGGGCCTGACATAACGCGTGAGGTTGATTCGCCGTAGGCAGTCCACCGGCTGAGATTCGCGTTAGGACGATTGACGGTTTGCTGCGCGAAACCGCCCAACAGGCTAAAGCGGCAACAAGTCCCTTTGTGTATGCAGCCATATACTTCTAGAATATCAAATTCGCCTTTTCACAACCCCCGATCCCGCACATGAATATTGACGACATCAGCCAAGTAAAAAACTACCTGCTAAACCTGCAAGACCGAATCTGTACCGCGCTCGAATCCGTAGAGCCTGAAGCCCGGTTTGTCGAAGACCTTTGGGACAGGGCCGAAGGTGGCGGCGGCAGGACCCGAGTATTGGCTGGGGGGCAGGTGATCGAGCAAGGAGGCGTTAATTTTTCGCATGTGTCCGGTTTTAAGCTTCCGCCGTCGGCAACGGCCAAGCGCCCGGAACTTGCAGACCGGCAATTTCAGGCGATGGGCGTGTCGCTGGTTATCCATCCCAACAATCCTTACGTGCCGACATCGCATGCCAATGTGCGGTTTTTGATCGCGGAAAAACCGGGGGAGCCGTCTATTTGGTGGTTCGGCGGCGGTTTCGATTTGACGCCGTTTTATCCGTTTAAAGAAGATGTGCTGCACTGGCATCAAACCGCCCGCGCCGCCTGTCAGCCTTTCGGCGATGACATTTATCCAACTTACAAAAAATGGTGCGACGAATATTTCTTCCTCAAACACAGAAACGAAACCCGTGGCGTCGGCGGACTGTTTTTTGATGATTTGAACGAATGGGGTTTCGAGCAGTCTTTCGCTTTTATGCAAAGCGTCGGCAACCATTATATTGATGCTTATCTGCCTATCATGCAAAAACGCAAGGACACGCCTTATGGCGACAGGGAACGCGACTTCCAGCTTTACCGCCGTGGACGTTATGTTGAATTCAACCTGGTCTATGACCGCGGCACCTTGTTCGGCTTGCAATCCGGCGGACGTACCGAATCGATTTTAATGTCGATGCCGCCGGTAGCTCACTGGAAATACAACTGGCAACCCGAGCCCGGCAGTGCGGAAGCCGTGCTTTATGATGAATATCTCAAACCGCAAAATTGGCTGGGCGATTGAAGCTGAGATGGCGAATTTTGACTATATAAAACAGGGTTTTAATTTTAAAAAACGCCTAGGGTAATCAGAGCTTGCCTGGGACTAGATTGAAACCTATAATCGAGCATTTTTTTAATGGGCCTCAGATTGAGGACTGTATTCTTTAAATTTTGAACAGAAGCAATGACTAGCCACATTATGCCGACCTACGGACGTTTACCCATTACCTTCGAACGGGGCGAGGGTGCATGGTTGTTTGATCAAAACAATACCCGCTACCTGGATGCATTGTCCGGCATAGCTGTGTGCAGCTTGGGCCATGCTCATCCTGCCGTGCATCAGGCCATCTGCAAACAAAGCGAGAAACTGCTGCATACCTCGAACCTGTACGGCATCGCCGTTCAAGAGCAGTTGGCCGACAAGCTGACTGAAAAAAGCGGCATGGATAACGTATTTTTTTGCAACTCCGGTGCCGAAGCCAATGAGGCGGCGATCAAATTGGCGCGCAAATACGGTCACGAGCAAGGCATAGAAAATCCGGCGATTATCGTGATGGAAAAAAGCTTTCATGGCCGCACGTTGGCAACGCTTAGCGCTACCGGCAACACAAAAATCCAACAAGGCTTTGCGCCGCTGGTTGATGGCTTTATTCGCGTACCGTACAACGACGTCAACGCAATCGAACAGGCTGTCCTACAGAATAAGAACGTCGTCGCGGTGTTGGTTGAGCCGATACAAGGCGAGGGCGGCGTCAATATTCCCGCCGCCGATTATCTTAACCAAATCCGCAGTCTGTGCGACAAGCATAACCTGCTGATGATGCTCGACGAAATCCAGACCGGCGTAGGCCGTACCGGCAAATTTCTCGCGTTCCAGCATAACGGGATACTGCCCGATGTATGCACGCTGGCTAAAGCGTTGGGCAACGGCGTACCGATCGGCGCGTGTCTTGCCAGCGGCAAAGCGGCCAAAATATTCACCGCCGGCAATCACGGTTCCACCTTTGGCGGCAATCCCTTAGCCTGTAGCGCGGCTTTAGCGGTATTGGCGACACTGGACGCCGAAAACCTGATCGAGCAGGCCGCGCAAAAAGGCGATGCTATCAGCGCTGCGTTTAAACAACGGTTACAAGGTAATGCGCACGTCGTCGATATTCGCCATAAAGGCATGATGATCGGTATCGAACTCGACAGCCCATGTGCCGAGTTAGTGCAGGCAGCGCTGCAACAAGGTTTATTGATTAATGTCACCAGTGAAAAGACCATTCGTTTGCTGCCGCCATTTGTTATTAATGATCAGCAAATCGCTGAACTCGTAGAAACCTTATCGACTCTTATTCATAAGCATACGGACACCCCCTATGAATCCTAGACATTTCATCAGCCTGCTTGACTTATCCGGCGACGAATTCCGTCGCTTGATCAACCGGGCCATCGTCCTGAGAAATAACCGCGACCCGAATTACCAGCCGTTAAAAGGCCAAGTGTTGGCGATGATTTTTGAAAAATCATCGACGCGCACCCGCATTTCGTTTGAATCCGGCATGAGCCACTTCGGCGGCAGCGCATTGTTTTTATCGCCCCGAGACACCCAGCTGGGCCGCGGCGAACCTCTGCAAGACAGCGCAAGGGTTATCTCAAGCATGGTCGATTGCATCATGCTTAGAACCGACAAGCACGAAACGGTGACTACATTCGCCCAATATTCAAGCGTCCCTGTGATCAACGGCTTGACCGATTTGCAACACCCCTGCCAATTGCTGGCGGACATGCAGACCTATTTTGAGCATCGCGGCGACATTCAGGGCAAGACCGTGACCTGGATCGGCGACGGCAATAACATGTGTCACTCTTATATTCATGCCGCAATGGTGCTGGATTTCAACTTGAACATCGCCTGTCCTGAGGGGTATATGCCGTTACAAGACATCGTCGACGCAGCCGGGGAGCGCGTCCGTTTCTTCGATACGCCGGTGGCCGCCGCCCAAAATTCGGATCTGGTCGTCACCGACGTCTGGGCCAGCATGGGGCAGGAAGAAGAGCAAAAACAACGCGAAATTGCGTTTAAAGATTATCAGGTCAACGCCGACGTCATGAAGGTCGCAAATAGCGACGCGCTGTTTATGCATTGCTTGCCCGCACACCGGGGCGAGGAAGTCAGCGCCGATGTGATTGACGGTTCGCAAAGCGTTATTTTCGATGAAGCAGAAAATAGACTGCATGCTCAAAAAGCGCTGCTGGAATTTCTCCTGTGCAATAAATCACGTTAGAATTGTCTTTCAGACGACCAACAATATAGAGATTCAAGTGAAAAAAATACTCAGCTCGTTTTTTATCTTACTGGCAGCTTTTGGTTCAGCGCAGGCTGAAACCGTTTATGTTACCGACAACCTGAATTTGTCGCTCAGGAGCGAAGAAAATAACAACAGTAAAGTTGTAAAGTTGCTCCCGACCGGCACCCCGCTTACGGTAATAGAAGAAAACAAAAGCACGGGTTTTTTGCACGTCCGCATGAATGACGGCACCGAAGGCTATATGCCGACCCGTAATACCATGAAGGAACCGACCAGCCGTTCTCAATTGGAGGCCGCAAACAAGAATCTGGCGGTTATACAGTCTGAAAATGCGGCACTGAAGGCTGAGTTGGCTACAGTTAAAGAATCCATCACGCCGGGAACCTCTCTTGAACAGTCGTTGGCGTCAGAGCGGGATCAGTTAAGCAGGGAACTTAACGAACTGAAAAAAACCGCTGCCAGCACCATAGAATTAAAAAATCAGCGCGACGAACTTCAAGAGCGCGTAGTGAATGTTGAACGTGAATTACAACAGTTCAAGCTTGAAAATCAGGCGTTGCAGGACACCACCAATCAGGACTGGTTTTTATACGGCGGCATACTCGCTCTTATCGGCGTTGTTTTAGGGTTTATTTTGCCTAAACTCAGCTGGCGCCGCAGCAGAAGCGGCTGGGATTCGTATTAATTAAGGCAAAAGACGAAGGACAAAGGGTACAAAAAGCCCGGTCCTTTAGCCTTAATTATGAGCGGCAATAAAGCAAGCGCTTTCTCTTCTCTGGGGAACCTCGAAAAACCTCGCATTTAGGCAAGCTCAATACGAACGGTTCTAGGGAAATCAACCTGGAGATCTCTTCTTTATACACATCTCTCCAAAGTCTATTTGTTTAAGTTTAGACAAGGATCAGCCTGGCTTGTGTTTAACATGGGCCCGGCGTGTGGAACGGAAAAAATGAAGAAAACCGGCCGCTGGTAGGTGGAGGGATGCAGCGCGTTGTCAGAGGGCCGGGTGCGAGAACCCGATTCAAATAACGTCGCGTTAGCGGCAACTTTCAGCAGATCGCGTAACATCAGTTAGCTAAACAACCGGCAGGTTTTAGCTGATGGTTGTTTAGGGAAGCGCTGAACAAATTGATTTCGTTCATGGTTCGACAAGCTCACCACGAACGAAATCAAAAACTTACCGTTCATCCTGAGCTTGTCGAAGGATTAAATCAGTATTTCCTTAGCTGTTCGGACGATACGCAACGGACAGGATAATTACGCTAACACGATCGCGTTAAAATCGATCCAGGTAAAGTCTTCCTGAATATCCTGGCCCAACTCCAGAATCGTGTCGTCCTCTTCATCATGATGCCAGTTTAATAAAACAGTGTTTGGATGGCTTTTGGCATACTCGTTCAATAATTCAAACATGCTGTAAAAGATTTTAGTGCTGACGCTGTTGAAATAAGTCAGCTGAAAATTAAATTCAACAGGAGCGCCGTTGAGCGATTTTAAATGGCTTTGCAATTGCTTAAGGATGGGGCGGAAAAATTCGACGCCGTTTTCAGGGTACGCTTCGCCGGACATGCTCAGCGTATTGCTGGAAAATTTAAAATCGATTTCAGGTGTGTCAGAAGTGGCTGGAATGTATATGTCGGTCATGATGATAACTCCTTAAATAGTAGCTTTGAGATAAAAGCAAGACAGTTCGTCTTCATAACCTACTGCGTCTCTGATAGCGTATTCAATAGGTTCGACTGAATCTCTTGCCAGTGTTAAGAATCCGAGACCCGCACCTTTGCTCGTCGTGTCTTCGCTGTGCTGATCGTTTTTTAATTGTGCGCGATAAGCTTGTCTGATCTCTTCAGCGCTCATTTCCAGAATAGGATCAAGCTTGTTGCGTATGCGCGTTTCATGCTGCTTATGAATAAAATTGGCGCAGATGACATAATATTTGTCCTCTTTCTTGCTGACCAGGATAGAGCCTTCCTTGGTATCGCCGGCATCGGGAACGCTAGGCGAGTAATGCATCGCGTTTTGTATCATTTCGATAAAAGTGGAGAATACCTTCCGGGATCTGGCGCCTTTTTCGTCCTGTTGCTGCAGGTTTTGTTTCAACGAGTCACTCATGGTTTTAATGACGTTCTGCGAAACAATACCGCTGTAATAAAAAACAATCCCGTTAGTATTGGCCTCTTCACGGAACACGCTAAATACATCGATAAGCATAAAAATTTCCTGTTAATTAAAATCTGAATCCCATCAGGCAGACATCGTCGCGCCGCTTCTGTTTTCCCTGATAGTCGTAATAGGTTTGCATGATGATGGACTCCTGCTCCGGCATGGGCTTGAGATAATGCTCCTGAAGCAGTCCCGAGAAACGTTTTTTGCCGAAAGCAATTTTCTTTAATCCGCCAATCTGGTCGATCAGTCCGTCGGTAGTCAGGTAGATGCACATCCCTTTGCTCAACGCGAGTTGTTGATTGGTCCATTGATAATCCATCGGCGTGTCGACATAACCTACACCTTTACGATCAGGATCCAGTAGCTGTACGTCGGATGAGGCGTCGCCTATGTAAAATAAGGCTGTTTTGGCGCCCGCATAAGTCAATGTGCTGTTTTGCGTATTGACCCAGCAGAAAGCCGTATCCATGCCGTCATCGGATTGCCCGTTCTGCTTGGTGGAAAAACGGTCGGCGTCAAAGCCTTCAGCGGCCGAATCGTTTATCTGGCCCAGCGCCGTCTTGACCTTTTTATTCATAATCGCCAGTGCGCCGGCAGGGTCGTGACGGTTGTCTTCGAGCAGGATGTGATCGAGAAAGGATGCCATAATCAGCGTCATAAAGGCGCCGGGAACGCCGTGCCCGGTGCAGTCGATCAACGCGAGAAAAAAGCCGTCATCAAATTTTTTGCAGAAATAATAGTCGCCGCCTACTTTGTCCCGTGGCTCCCAGTGCATGAAATAATCCTGCAACACGGCGGCCATGCTTTCTCTTGACGAACGCAGGAAAGATTTTTGAATCACGCTCGCATAATTGATGCTTTCCGTGACCAGCCGGTTTTTTTCCGCCTGCAAGAAGGAAACCACCCTGACTAAATCTTCACCGTTGCCGAGCCCCAGATAATCGCCGTTTTCATCGGTGATGATAAATCCGTCGTTCAGCGTTTTACGGCCAGAGCCTAATACCTTGAAACTGAGTGTTTGAATGCTCATGTTTTGATCGACAACCAGCGGTTCTTTGTCCATAAAGGCGATACAGCTTTTGCGGTCGAATAAATCATGGTGATAGGGTTTGGCCATGCCCTCCATAAAAACGTTGCGGGTAATCAGACCCATCGGCTTATTGTCTTCGACGACAGCAATGGAAATCAGCTCAGGATGCTCGTTCAGCAGCTTGGTGACTTCAAGATTGGTATGTTGGGGTGAGACCGGCGGGCAGACTCGCAGCAGGCTGCTGGCGATATATTCTGCCTCAATTTCTGACAGTCCGGCTCTCGATTGACTTAATAAGGATTGATCTAACATTGACTCGCCTTGATGCTGAAAATGGCATCAGGATAGATGACATTTATTACAAAATGATGAATCAGGGCGTGGTTCTAATTGCCTGGCAATAAAGTGCCAATCATTTCACATTTATGATCGCTGGAATGTGCCAGCAGTTTGCAGGAGACGATGACGGGTTAGACCCGGTTTGCGCCGGGTGCTACTTATTGGATGGCTTTACAACATAGTTAGGCACAGATACTGGACGGAACACGGATTCGGTCCTTTCAATTCCGAGGCTGTGATTGCATCCGGCTGACCGTTTTTAGCAGTTGCGACAGATCGTCCGGGGTTTGCGCCGCCGGTTGCGGCCCTTCTATTTTTTCTTGGCTCCAGTCGACTAATTCACCCGATCCCCATGACATCAAGGAGGCGAGTGTAAACACTACCATGCTGCGTGTCATGCCTCTGGGCAGGCCTTGACTATTCAGATAGCGATGGAAATAACCGGCTGCGATAAAGAATACAACGGTGGAGACGATCAGGTTCCAGGCGGAGGGTAGTGTGAACATTATTGGTTTTTCTCGTGGGTTAAAATGTTGCTTTTAGGTACATGTTAACAAAAAATTCGACAGTGCATGGATGGAGTGCGTAGAAAGCACTCAATGATCGCGGCGCGCCTTTTCTTTGGTTACTTTCTTTTCGACTGCATGGATGCAGGAGGTAGAGCACCAACAGTAGGCGCTTTAGGCGACGCAAAAGAAAGTAACTCGCTTTCGGGTGCGAGAACCCGATTCAAATAACCGTCGCGTTAGCGACACCTTTCTGCAACAAATAAAGACCGCGTAACATCGGTTTTTAATTGTGAAACAAACTTCAGGCTACTTTATCATTATGGTTTATATTGTGTTGTCGGCTGTCATTCTTGACGGACAGGTACACTGAGTTTTATTGCCAGCCGCATACCCCAAAAATTACTATAATTCATTAAGTTTATAGATTATGCAGAGGTTTTTAGTGCGTTGCTCTTGTCAGGAAGAGTCAAACAGAAGCGAGCATGAGCAAGATGTGGCATAAAAACCGTCTTCAACAAAAGAAGCATTCGATCATCGCAGTGATGTCTGTACTGTTCATGGCCTGTGTGCTCGCGCGTCCTGTTGGCGCCGCCGAAGTGCCTCTGAAAAACGCTTCCTTTATGCCACTGTGGGGTTCGCAGGCCCAGTTCGCCGGATATTACGTGGCTCTCGACAAGGGAATCTACGCCCGCCACGGTATCGACCTTAAAATCCTCAAGGCGGGGCCCGGACATACGCCCACTCAAGCTCTGGAAGAGGGCGCGGCGGATTTCGCCGTGGTCTGGCTTACCACGGCCCTTCTGCATCGCGCTGCCGGCAAGGAACTCGTTAACCTGGCCCAAATCATCCAGCGCTCGGCGTTGATGCTGGTTTCAAAAAAAACCGCCGGCATCAAGACCATCGCCGACATGGACGGCAAAAAGGTGGGATTGTGGGAAGGGGACGTATCAATACCGCCGCGCACGCTGTTCGCCAACCATCGCATCAAGGTTCGGGAAGTTCGCCAGTCCCATACGGTGAACCTGTTTTTGCGCGGCGGCATCGATGTGACATCCGCGATGTGGTTCAACGAATACCATACGATACTCGATTCGGGAATCGATCCTGAGGAATTGAACGTCATTTTCCTGAGAGACTGGGGCATGAATTTTATAGAGGACGGGATCTACGCGATGGAAAAGACTCTCCGTAAAGATCCTGCCTTGGCGGCAGCCTTTGTCAACGCCTCGTTGGAAGGATGGCGCTACGCCTTCGAGCATCCCGACGAGGCGCTGGATATCGTGATCAAATATATGCGCGAGGACCATTTACCTGCCAACAGGATGCATCAGAAATGGATGCTGGACCGGATGCGGGATCTGATGACGCCGGTCAATCCTCAGGGAAGCTTCGGCAGCCTTACGGAGCAGGATTACGAGGCCGTAGGCCGTGCGATGCAAAGAAACGGCCTGATTGAAAGTTATCCCGACTATTCGACATTTTCATGGAAGCCCGATGCTCAGGAAAAATAGCATCGTCACCAAACTTGTGCTGGTCATCGCGCTGTTCAGCTCCGTGATCTTTGCGGTGACGCTCGGCTATAACTATTACCGGTCCCGCGTCATGCTGCAAGATGAGCTGGAAAGTAATGCGCGCAACCTCGCCATGTCATTGGTCAATCGGGTGGAGACGCAACTGACGGCGGTTGCGAAAGTGACGGAAGGGGTAGCCGGAGCGCTGGAGACAAGCAAGTATACGGAGCCGCAGCTTCACTCCCTGCTCAAAGCCACCGTCGAGAACAATCCCGAAATTTACGGCTCGGCCATCGCCTTTGAGCCCTACGCCTTCAGCGCCCAATCGCGCCTGTATGCGCCGTATTATTACAGGGAAAACGGAAAGATCGCCCTCAGCCGCCTGGAAAAGTCATACCAGTTTGTGCCTTACTTGTACTGGGATTGGTATCAGATTCCGCGTGAGCTGGGTAAACTCGAATGGAGCGAACCTTACTTCGATGAAGGCGCAGGCAATATTCTGATGTCGACCTGTTCGGTTCCTTTTTACGAGGAAATCAATGGCGATAAACAACTCAAAGGAATAGTGAGTGCGGACATTTCCCTCGACGCCCTGACGGAATACATCTCCTCCGTCAAGATACTCAAGACCGGCTACGCGGCCCTGCTTTCACGCAACGGGATGATATTGGCTCACCCGATGAAAGGCTCCATCATGAACGAGACCTTCTTCAGCATTGCAGAAGCGCGTCAGGACGCCTACCTGCGTGAACTCGGCAAGAAAATGATCAGGGGAGAGTCGGGCTTCGTCCATTACACGAGCCTGGTAGGGGTCAGAAGCTGGATGTACTACGCGCCGATCGCTTCGGCAGGATGGACGCTTGCCGTCGTTTTCCCCGAGGCAGAACTGCTTGAGAATGTCGGAAAGTTGAGCATGACCATGGCGGCGATGGGTTTTATCGGGATTCTGCTGCTGACCC
This sequence comes from Methylobacter sp. Wu8, assembly GCF_036440755.1. Taxonomy (NCBI): domain Bacteria; kingdom Pseudomonadati; phylum Pseudomonadota; class Gammaproteobacteria; order Methylococcales; family Methylococcaceae; genus Methylobacter; species Methylobacter sp. Wu8. The sequence continues at coordinate 14,276 of NZ_JAZGVT010000027.1, forward strand.
TGGCGGTCATCTACATTGCCAAAACGGTCATAAAACCGCTCCAATTGCTGACTGTAGCGACCGATGAGATCGCTTCGGGGAATTTTGACGTGGATCTGCCCATAGTGCATTCGAACGACGAGGTGGGCGTTCTTACGCACGATTTTCAAGTCATGCAGGAGTCGCTGAAGGAATACATCAAGAACCTGACCGAGACCACCGCTGCCAAGGAGCGGATTCAGAGCGAGCTCAAGATGGCTACCAACATCCAGGCCAGCCTGTTGCCACGCCTGTTCCCCCCTTTTCCGAATCATCCCGAGTTCGATATTTACGCATCGATGGTTCCCGCTAAAGAAGTCGGCGGCGACTTCTACGACTTCTTTTTCATAGACGATAAGAACTTGTGTTTTCTGATCGCCGACGTTTCCGACAAGGGGGTTCCCGCTGCGCTGTACATGATGGTCGCCAAAACCCTGCTGAAAACCGAAGGCCAGCGGCTTGGCGAGCCCGATAAAATACTTTTCTCCGTTAACAACATCCTCGCATCGGACAATGAAAGCTGCATGTTCACCACGGTGTTCTGCGCTATCCTTGATGTCACGACCGGAGAGGTGCGTTTTGCCAATGCCGGACACAATCCACCGCTGATCATTGACTCGCAGGGTGTGCGCTACCTGAGCTTGAAACCGGGGCTAATGCTTGGCCCCATCATGGAAACGGTCTATGAGACTGAGCGAGTGACTTTGAAACCGGGCGATACCCTGTTTCTTTATACCGACGGCGTGACCGAGGCAAGAAGCCGGAAAGACGATCTGTATGGCGAGTCGCAACTGCGGGAGGCCCTGCAACTTGCCCCCAAAGAAGAACTTTCGGGCATGATCCACTGCATAAGCGAAGCGTTGGTACGACATGCGGGCGGTGCGCCACAATCAGACGACATCACCATGCTGGCGATAAGAATGACGAAGGATAATGCGAGCATGAACCATGCAGGGAAGGGCGGATGAAAAAAACGACGCTGTTGGCGCTGATTATTCTGGCGGCGCTCGCCATGCTGGCCGGATGCAAAGAAAGTGAAACCGTCATCGCCAGTCTGGATGATGCAAAAAATGCAAGAATCGGCGTGATGACCGGCTCAACCGGAGAGTCAATCACTGCCTCAAGGCTCCCCGAGGCCCAGGTCAAAAGTTTCGACGATATTATGGACGCCGTCGCCGCGATGAAATCCGGGCAACTGGATGCGATCGTAACCGCATTTCCCGCCGCGCTTCAGGTCTCGAAGAAGAATACGGAGTTGGGGTTGCTGTCCGAGCCGCTTGATCAAGAGGACACCGCGATTGCGCTCAGGAAAGGCAATGACGCGCTTCTGGCCTCATTGAACCGGATCATCTCTGAGCTGAAGAGCGACGGCACCCTGGAATCGATGAAGAAGCGCTGGTTCAAGCCGGATTTGAGCCCTTATGAAGAAATGAACATCACACTCCCCGCGGAAGGAGCGCCCCTAAAAATAGGCGTCAGCGCCACGCGGGAGCCGTTCAGTTTTGTCGACAAAGAGGGCAGGGTAACCGGGCATGACGGTGAGCTTGCGCGAATTATCGGCGCCAAACTCCAGAGGCCGGTCGAATTTTTCAATATGAAATTCATGGCGCTGATCCCGGCGTTGCAATCAGGCAAGGTCGATCTGATCGTAACCAGAATGACCGCAACAGATGAACGCAGAAAAGTTGTCGATTTTACTGAGCCTTATTACGCCAACGCACAGGTCATGCTGGTCAAAAAAAACGCCGCGGCAGCGCCTCCGCCCGGCATTGATAAGGGTAACGGGATTTCAAAACCGGGAGACATAGACGGTAAAAGAATCGGCGTCTTGGGCGGTTCAGCCGGAGACCTGGCGGCCCGCAGGCACTTTCCGAACGCAACTTTTCAGGTGTTTGTCGCGTCAGCGGACGCCGCTCTTGCAGTAAAGACCCGCAAAGCGGACGCCTTTATTTATGACAAGAGTGTGCTGCTTAATCTTGCCGAGAAAAATCCCGAGTTGGTCATTGTCGATGAACCGGTGGACAAACTTGAAATTGCCGCCGCGATCCGCAAAGACAATGCCGCATTGCTTGCCGAGATCAATAAAGTGTTATCCGAACTGAACAAGGAAGGCGTCCTGCAGCAGCTCAGAACGAAATGGATTGATGCAAAATATACGGCCGCGCCGCAGATACCGCCAATAAAAGACTCCGGCCGCGAGGAGGTGCTGAAAATGGGGACTTGCGCGATCATCGAACCCTTCTCATTCCATGCGCATGGAAAACTGGCCGGTTTGGACATTGAGCTGAGCCAGTTGATCGGTCAGCGTCTCGGCAAAAAAATCGAGATCACCGACATGAACTTTGAAGCCCTGATCCCCGCGTTGCAGTCGGGCAAAATCGATTTTGCGCTTTCCAACTTTAATGTCACGGAAGAGCGTAAAAAGCTCGTACTGTTCTCTGCCCCGTATGTCGAGAACGACATCTCGGCGCTGGTTAGGCGGCCGCCGGTCTCTGATTCTGCCGCCAAAAAGCAGTACTCCAAGCCGGCATCCGATGCAGACTTGAAAGACAAGCGTATCGGTGTGTTGGTCGGCTCCGCTCATGATACCTATGCGACGAAAAATTATCCTGATGCGACTATCCTCCAATACAAGTCCCCCGCCGATGTCGCCTTGGCGGTCAAGACCGGCAAGGTCGATGCCGCACTGTTCGATACCGAACCCTTGCGCGAAATCATGCGCCAGGACGACAGCTTGGGATTATTAGGGGATTCCTTGTTTTCATTTTCCGTCGGGGTCGGTTTCGACAAAAACAATCAAGCCCTGAGGGATCAATTCAATCAGTTTTTAGCGCAGATCAAGCAAAACGGCGTCTACGCGGACATGATCCATCGCTGGATGGAACTGGGCGAAACGCGCATGCCGACGATCGGCGACGCGAAAAAGAACGGCGTTCTGGTCGTCGGCGTCAGCGATGCCGGATTGCCTTTTACAGCAGTCAAAGACAACCGGCTGGTCGGGTTCGATATTGAGCTTTCGGAAAGATTCGCGGCGTATCTCGGGAAACAGCTTAAGTTCGCCAACATGGATTTCGGCAGCCTGATTGCCGCCGTTTCCACCGGCAAGGCCGACATGATTTCCAGTTCCATCTACGTGACCGAAGAGAGGAAAAAACAGATCATTTTTTCCGATCCGTATTATGAGATGGGTACCCGGATGTTCGCGTTGAAGGAAAATATCTTGTCGGTGAACGATGCCGGATCCGAACAAGGCAAGCGGAAAAAACTGACATCGATTGCCGATCTCCAGGACAAACGCATCGGCGTACTGCTGGGTTCCGTTCACGACAGGTACGCTATGGAACATTACCCCAACGCGACCACTCTCCAGTATAAATCGCCGTCCGACCTGCTGCTGGCTGTAAAATCCGGTAAGGTCGATGCGGCTATCTACACACGGGAAACCTTGATTGAAATGCTTCGCGAAGACAGCGAATTGGGGCTGTTGGGGGATTCTTTACTCTCCTACCCGATCGGCATCGGTTTCCGCAAGGGCAACGACGCATTGCGCGAACAATTCAATGAATTCCTGCGGCAAATCAGGTCAACCGGCGTTTACGGCGATATGCTGAAGCGCTGGATGGAAAACGGCGATACGCGCATGCCGGAGATCGCCAATGCAAAATCGAACGGCATGCTGATTGTCGGCATTGTCAGCGACAAGGGGCTTCCATTCGCGGTGATCAAAGACAGCAAACTGACCGGTTTCGATATCGAACTTGCGGAAAGATTTGCGGCTTATTTGGGCAAAGAGGCCAAATTTTCCGATATGGAGTTCGGCAACCTGATTGCAGCGGTTTCCAGCGGCAAAATCGATATGATTGACAGCACCTTGATGATTACCGAGGAAAGAAAAAACAAAGTCGATTTTTCCGAGCCCTATTATGAGTTAGGCGCGAACGCATTCGCGCTTAAGAAAAATATTGCAGCCTTCGATACGAAGGAGGATTCGGCAAAAGACTCGTTGCCGTTCCTGACCAGGCTGGCCGACAGTTTTTACAGCAACATCATCCAGGAAAACCGTTACCTGCTGATATGGGACGGATTGAAGACGACGGTGATTATTTCGATATTCTCGACGGTGTTGGGTACGCTGCTGGGCGCGCTGGTCTGCTTCATGCGAATGTCGAAGCGGGCTGTCCTGAACCTGCCCGCCAGGGTTTACATCACCATTCTGCGCGGCACGCCGGTACTGGTGCTGTTGATGCTGATTTTCTATGTCGTGTTCGCCTCGGTCGACATCAACCCGGTGCTGGTGGCTATTATTGCGTTCGGGATGAATTTTGCCGCCTACGTGTCCGAGATATTCAGAACCGGCATAGAAGGGGTCGATAAAGGCCAGGCCGAGGCCGGCATTGCGATGGGCTTTACCAAGATCAAGACATTCCTGTTCATCGTTCTCCCGCAGACCGTGCAGCGCATTTTGCCGGTTTATAAGGGGGAGTTCATCTCCCTGGTCAAGATGACCTCCATCGTCGGCTATATAGCGGTACAGGATCTGACAAAGGCCAGCGACATCATTCGCAGCCGCACTTTCGATGCGTTCTTTCCGCTGATCATGATCGCCATTCTGTATTTCGCAATATCGTGGATTCTGACGCAGGCGTTGGATTATCTTGAGCGGGTCACCGACCCGAAACACAAACGGCGCATGGAGGCTAAGTCGTGATAAAAGTTGAGCATTTGTCGAAAAGATTTGATGACCTGGTCGTACTGAAAGACATCAGCACCGAAATAAAAGCAGGCGAGGTTGTCTCCATCATCGGCCCTTCCGGCACCGGCAAAAGCACTTTTCTCCGCTGCCTTAACCTGCTCGAATACCCAAGCGGAGGGGAGATTTACATCGACGGCGTAGATGTTCTGGATAAAAAGACCGATGTGGCTAAAGTTCGCCAGAAAATGAACATGGTGTTTCAATCGTTTAATCTTTTTTCCCATTTGTCCGTGCTGGAAAACCTGACCATCGGGCCGGTCAAGCTTAAGGGGATGAGCAAGGACGCTGCGCAGCTGAAAGCCATGGATCTTCTGAGGCTGGTAGGGCTGGCCGAGAAAGCCGACAAATTCCCGGACGAGCTTTCCGGCGGCCAGAAACAGCGTGTGGCTATTGCCCGCTGTATGGCCATGGACCCGCAGATTATCCTGTTTGACGAGCCCACTTCGGCGCTGGACCCTACCATGGTCAGCGAAGTGTTGTCGGTCATACGCCGCCTTGCCAGAGAAGGGATGACGATGGCGATTGTTACCCATGAAATGGACTTTGCCCGTGACGTATCAAACCGGGTCTTGTATATGGACGAAGGGATTATTTACGAAGAAGGTCCCCCGGAACAGATTTTTGAGAACCCGCAAAAGGAAAAGACAAGGGCGTTCATCCAAAGGATTCGCAGTTATACCTGCCGCATCAGTTCGCCGGATTATGATTTGTACGCGATGAATGCCGAAATAGAGGCGTTTTGCGAGAAACAGATCCTGCCGAAGAATACAAGAGACAGCTTGCTGTTGCTGGTTGAAGAATTACTGCAAATCTATACCCCGTATCTGCCTGCGGCAGTTCTTGATCTGACCGTTGCCTATTCGGAAAAGAGCGCGCGTCTGGAGGTGGTCTGCGAAAGCAGCGGAAAGGCGGCAAACCCGCTTGAAAGCGGCAACTTATCTGGCGATGACCTGGGACTGGCGATCATAAAAAACTTGACCGAAAGCATCGACTACCAATGGCTCAACGATAAAAACAGGTTACAATTCCTGATCAAAACCAACCCCCTTTGAGAAATAATAGCCATGGATTTGCAGACTAGAAGTGAAAATAACGCCGTCGTTGTCACGATTAGCGGCAGGCTGGATGCGGTTACTGCGCCGGATTATGAAAAAAGCATTCGGGAATTGATTGATGGCGGGAATATTTGCATCGTGGTCGACTTTGAACAACTCGACTATATCAGCAGCGCCGGCTTGCGCGGACTTTTGCTGATGGCCAAACTGCTGAATGCGAAAGGCGGGCGGGCCTGTTTGGCGAACGTCAAGGGAAACGTCCGGTCGGTATTCGATATGTGCGGTTTCAACACCGTATTCAAGATGGAAAACTCTGTCGCTGAAGCGCTTGCGGTAATCGCCGGATAAAGGTTTTCCTGGAAAAGCTTTATCCGGCAGCCTGATGCAGCTTCTTGAGCAACACAATCACATTGCCGCTGCCGTCGTAATCGGCACGGGCATCGTCCATCAGTTTCTTCACCATATGCACCCCCAGACCGCCGATGGGTCGTTCGTTAATATCCAGATCCAGGTTGGGGCTAGGGGCTTGCATGAAAGGGTCAAACTGCGGCGCATCATCCTTCAGAAGAATTTCCAGCCATTCGTTCGATACACTGATTTGGACCTGTATGAACCGGTCGGCGGCGCCATTGAGGCCGTGAACAATGGTGTTTGTAATCAACTCTTCCAGGCACACGTTGGCACGGAAAGCCAGGTCGGGGTCGGATAGAGCCTGATTGACAGCGTCAGCAAGTTTTTCGATTTCTTCGAGCCGTGTGGGTATCCGGTAATCCAACAACACCTTCCTGTTGTGTCCGCAAAGATCGGATTCCTTTTTAATCTGGGTAGGTTTGTCAGGTTTCACTATGTAACACCCGGTAAATTTCTTGCGGCCACCGCGATCTGCGTTTTCAGTCAAGGTTTTCGCCGAAAACCGGTCTGATTGGAATGGCTAGCGAACTAAGGAACGTGCATGAAATAACTTGAGCAAGTTTTATTTTTCATTTTTTAACCATGAAGGACATGAAGCGGCATGAAAGGTTTAAGTCTTCATGTCCTTCATGCTCTTCATGGTAAT
>NZ_JAZGVT010000012.1:0-8237 GCF_036440755.1 Methylobacter sp. Wu8
CCCCAGTACTTTGTAACTTAGGATCGTGCATAAATTAATTTAGGCAACTACCATGAAGAGCATGAAGACTTAAACCTTTCATGCCGCTTCATGTCCTTCATGGTTAAAAAATGAAAAATAAAACTTGCTCAAGTTATTTCATGCACGTTCCTAATCAGTTTTGAGCATCGGGCTCCTTTCTGATTATTTTAAAACATTCAACAGTTCCGCTCATTTCATTGGCCGTCAGCAGATAATGCTCCCCGTCTACCGTAAAATGAGTGATTCCTTCAGGCGACTTGCCTTCGTCGCCGCCAATCTTGCCCAAAGCGATTACCGTAGGGTGGAAGGGATCTGCCAACGAAATCAATCCAACTGAACCGGCTCTTTCCATACCGACGGCGACAAAAGGTACGCCGTCCAGATCGAACGAAACCACCATTTCCGGTTCAGAGCCTTTTTTGTTGCTGCGCCGCTCAGGGTAGACTTTATTGGCGAACGCAAGCTCATCAAGCTGATTGCCGGTGTCGCCCAGCAAGACGCCTGTCGCTGCATCGAAAACGCTGACCGAGCGCCCGCCGCTGACCGGCTGTCCCTCCGCCGGCGTTGAAGTATCCGAATCGGTATCGCCTTCATCGGCAGTGACAAAATAACGGCCGTTAGCTACCGTGGTTATCCCGTCGGGCTCGCGCAGCCCGGTCATCGATTGCTCGAATTTCACCCAACCGTCGTAGCGGGCGTCGGTTTTATGTTGGCTTGCTCCCAGGCCGTAGTAACTGATGACCTGTTCGCTGATTAAATCGACGACCGCAACCGCATCGTCTTCCTGCAAAGTTACATAGGCTTTCTTTGCGTCCGGCGAAATGGCGATATATTCCGGCTCCAATAAGGCGGGAGAATGGGTCTTTATCGGGATTAGTATTTTCTGCTCGCCTTTGGTTTCCGTACCATAAACATCCTGCCCTTCAAAATACCCCAGCAGGACTTTTTTCTTGTCAATCTTGCCGTTGCCGTCAAAATCCATGTTCTTGCTGATAATGCCGTCGCCGTTCCAGTCGATTTCTCTTTCCATAAACCGGCCGCCTTTGCTGACAATAAAGCCTTCATAGTTAATCGCGTTGGCCAGCTCCAGGTTTTTGTGGCTTACAATATGCCCGGATTGGCTTAAGCGAACCGTGGAAATGCTGCCTTCCGGCGAGAAAAATTGTTTGCTCGACGGTTCAAACAAAAAATCTTCCCCTTCATTGGCGATCATCGCAAGCTTGCCGTCTTCGGAAAAAACCACCGAATCAGGCCCAAAGCCGACGACGATACGATCGATCAATACGCCTGTTGTTGCCGAACGAATCTCCAGCCTACCGGGGCGGTTACCGACATCGATAACCGCCGCAAACAGATCCAATACAGGATGAAAAGCAACCGAAGTCAGCTCTTCGCCCTTGCTTAATTTAAGATTGAAACGCGCTTTTCTCTGCAAATGCTGAGGTTGGCTGACATCCAGCACATCAACTTCGCCCGTTGCGAAATTGCTGAGCACCGCCCGCAACGTCGATTGCTGTACGCTGACGATTTCCGTGCCTTTGTCATGCCCGGAATCATAGAGACTGACCGGCTCTATGACCCAATTACCGGTAGCGGGTGGAACCGGCGCCAATGCGCAACCTGCCAACCATAAAACAGGTATTAATTTAATGATGTGACTCATTTTCAACGCTAACCTCTTTGATGACCGATTTTATAGACTGTTTAAATCGCCCATCATATATGAATTCTTTCCAATAAAAAAAGCCGCGCTGGAAACCCAGCGCGGCTTTGAGTGCTAATGAAAAACTATAGCCAAACTTTAGAACGCCAATTGTCCGCGCACCATAAAGGTATCCAGATTATCAGGCTTTCCACCATCGCGCGTAGTCACTGCTGATTCTTTAACTTCCAACACTTTGTTGTAGTCAGCCATGAAACGGATATTTTTGTTTACATACCAGTTAAGCGCAACCGTAAGATTGCTCATCTGACCGCCGCGAACATTGCCATCGCTTAAATCAGCTTCCGCATAGCGTGCCGCCAGTTCCCAAGCACCCAATCCGCCATTTTTAAAACTGAAATTCTTAGCAGGATCCACTTTATAGAATTTGCCCGCCTTGTACTTGCGCGATTCGCCGGTGATTGTCCATGAGGCCTCTCCATACCAGCCGTCAAACGCCAGATTGCTGCCGCCATTTTCCCGATCCAGCCAGGTATGGGTATATTCGCCGCCTACGGTGAAAGGTCCATACAGGCCGTTCGCTTCCAGCCCCACCATCTTGATGTTGTTAATGTTCGTGATAGCGTGCGTATCAAGCACCTTCAAGTTCGACATATGAGAGGTTTCATATGAATAACTCAACGCTTTGTCATTGACCGAGCCAGCAGCGTTCGGCGCCCGGTAGTTACCGGCAACGCCCAGATGAATCACCTTGGTTTTTTCGTTAATCGGCGCAGCAGTCCAGCGTGAGTTAACCGACCAACCTTCATCCGCTGTCGTGTTTGAAGTATTGGCAGTGACTGTATCCCCATAAATACCGACTTGCCCTGTCCAGTTCTTATTAAGCGTTGCAACATTAAGACCGATGGCGCGATCTACAGTCGGTTCGTTAAGCGTATTCATCAACGAACGCTCCATAAACATCATATCGTTCGAACTTTCCTGCAACTCACGGCTGAATGCCTGCTTTTGCGATCCGAAAGTGATCGCTAAAGGAAGGGACGCAACTTTTAAGCCGTTATATTGCACAAACATGTCTTTGACTGAAACCGAGTTATCGGCGAAATCAACCTGGCTTTTAAATTCCCAGTCTTTATAGAATGTGCCTAAAAACTCCATACGTCCGCGGCGGATTTCCGTGCCGTCATTGGCTTCAACATGGGTTGTTGTGCCTTTGGTAACAAGATTATCATCCATGCTGTATGAGGCGTCGGCATGAATACGACCGCCCAATCTGAAATTGAAGTTTTTATCCGCCGTTTCAAACTGTATGCCTTTGTCATTCAGCTTGACATTCACTGAACTTGGCCCTGTAGACTCTTCTTTGTGCTCTTGCAATGCCTTGATTGCATTTTCTTTTAATGCCAAATCTTCGCGAATGGCTTTAATTTCCGCTTTGTCCAGTTTCTCTGCTTTAGCGGGAGCATTGTCGACTTTCTCGAAAGACCCCATCAGTTCCCGACCCCGACCGGGCTCCGCATAAATTTGTTTGGTTTTGGTATCGACATAAAGGTCCATCGCAAAAGCGCCGGATGTTACGCCCGCTCCTAAAACGGTAGCAATGGCCAATGTAAGTTTAGAAATTTTCATATTTTGCTCTTGGTTGTTATCAAAAAAGTTTGAGCAAGAATATGGAAAGTAAATGACAGCCTAATGACAGCTTTGTTACATTTTTGTTACAGCGCAACAAATCGGCAATTAATTTGCCAACCTGCAACAATTTAAATCCGCTGTTTGGATTTTCTGCTATTCCTAATAAAAACCAGCAGGTTAGCAATTATCTTTTTAGCAACAAAGACACTGTGTTTTAGACGTTAACCCCGAAGCAACCTGCTCTCTATGCGTTAAATCAACATCTAAAAGCCGGCCGATGTGGCTACAAAGTTGCAACAACGCAGAGGGGTGTGGCTACAGTAAAACGGCTCTATGTGAAATTGAGTCGGTAACTTATTGAGTGGATAACTTTTCGTAAGCATGTCACCTTTCCCCGTTCGTCCTGAGCCTGTCGAAGGATGAATGGGGAAAGGTGACATGCTCTGATGGATTATATGAGCCAACAAAAATATATTATTATGAATTCAATTACTTATCAGATAAGAATAATATCAAACTCAACCGTAAATCCGCCCATCCTTCGACAGGCTCAGGACGAACGGATTTACTCTTCTCGACGTCTCGATGAGGATTGTAATGAACGCAGGTGTATTAGCCATTATTGTTTTAGCCGTTTTAATCATTGGATTATTGTTTTTCGGCGTATCCCAGTTATCTGAAGAATAACCCCGCCTCGCAACGGCAAACCGGTTTACTGTTCCGCTTGCTTAAACACCAAATCAATCCGGGCGCCGCCTGCCGCGCTGACGCGTTTTAACTCAAGCCGCGCTTTATGCAGGTCGGCAATCTCCTTGACAATCGCCAGACCCAATCCGCAACCGTCGCCTGGGCTTCCGGGAATGCGATAAAACCGCTCGATAACCTTGTCCATTTCAGCTTCGGGTATGCCTGGGCCGTCGTCTTCGACAATCAGCCGAGGCGCCGGATGGCTCTTGACTTTAACCACAATATTGCCTTGGGCATGACCGTAACAAATGGCGTTATCCAGCAGGTTAGCCAGCAATTCCCGCAACAACACCTCGTCGCCACGCACATACACCGCCCGCTTCGAGCCTTCAAAGCTCAGCTCCATGTGCTGCTGCAACGCTTTAGGCACCCAGTCCATGCAGGTTTCCCTGGCCAGTTTGCACAAATCCACCGGCCGCAATTCATAATCGCCATTAACCGGTTCCGACCTGGCTAACACCAATAATTGCGTGGTCAGGTGCGACATGCGATCGGCGCACCCTTGGATATGCGTCAGCGCGGGTTTCATGGCCGACAGGTCTTGTTCGCGCTGCGCGCGTTCGACTTGCAGTTTCAAGCCCGCCAGCGGAGTGCGCAATTGATGCGCGGCGTTGGCGATAAAGCGTTGCTGAGTTGCAATGGCTGCCGACAGGCGTTCCAGTAAATCATTGATGGTATCGGTCAGCGCCCGCACTTCCAAAAACACATGCCGATCGGAAATGGGCCGTAAATCGCGCGACGAGCGCTGGGCAATTTCACCGGCCAATACGTGCAACGGCTGCAAGCCGCGTTTTACGCCCACGACCAAGTAAATTCCGGTCAACAGCACCAGCGCCATCTGCGGCAACAGGTCGGCCAACAAAATATCCGTCATCATGTTCCGCCGTTTATTTAAGGTTTCCGCAACGTGAACGAAAACCTTTTCCGATGTATTCTCGCGGGTAATCGACATGGACACCACCCGGACCGGTTCGCCATACATTTCGTCGTCAAAAAAGACCGGATGCGTCCAGTCGGTTTTCGAATCGAACGGCTCGGGAACAAATTTGTCGCCCGCCAGCATGCCTTTTTCTTCGGAGATGATTTTAAAATAGGTTTTGTCCGATTCATCCCATTTGAAGATCTCTAAAGCGGCGGGGGGCAATTCCACGAATATCTTGCCGTTGCGCACCTTGATTTCCTGGGTTAACGACCTTGCGGAATCGAGCAGCCAGCGGTCATACGCCACGTCGACATGATGCAGGGTGACAAAATAAGACAGGACGGACTCGAAGCCGATAAAAAAAATCAGCGGAATGGCCAGACGTAGAAGAATTTCCGTTTTGAGGCTGCGCTGTTTAGTCTTCATCCGAGCGCTCCAGCAAATAACCGAGCCCTCGCACCGTCCTGATCACCGCGCCATAGGGTTCGATCCGCTTGCGCAATCGATGCACATAAATTTCAACGGCATTATCGGTCAGCGCGTCGCCGTCAACGGCCAGACGTTGTGCAATGCGGTCTTTGCTGACGACTTTTCCGGCCTGAATCAGCAGTATTTCCAATACGCCGTATTCCCGCGCCGACAAGCTGATCGCCTGACCGTCGACCAGGACTTGATGATTGCGGGTATCCAGCACCAAGCGGCCGATCACAATATCGTTATTAAAGCCGCCGTAACAGCGGCGAATCAGCGCATGAACCCTGGCTTCCAATTCCCTGAGTTCAAAAGGTTTGGTCATATAGTCGTCGGCGCCTTGTTCAATGCCGCTGATCCTGTCGTTGACGCCGTCGCGCGCGGTCAAAATCAAAATCGGCAACGGGATTTTCCGGCTGCGAAGCTTGCGCAACAGCTCCAACCCATCCATATCCGGCAAGCCCAAGTCCAGTACGATCAAATCGAAACCTTGCGCCAGCAACAACTGTTCGGCGTAAGCGCCGCTCGTGGCCGAAGTCACCGAATAGCCGCTATCGCTCAAGGTGTGCGTCAAGCCGTCGGCTAGAACGGCGTCGTCTTCTATTAACAAAATGTTCATACAGTCGGAAAGTTGTGAAAGGTTCTTGAAAGGTTAAGCGGCTAGGATAAGTATCATCGGGATAAACAGCGCCAGCTGTTTAAATTTAAAACCGGCTAAAAATTGGGAAAACAAATGAAAACCTTAATCAGAGAAGTGATTCAAAGTAGTGCAATCGGAATTGCCGGCGGCAACCATGATATGCGACCGGCGAAGTGAGTTTTTATGAGGACAGTTTAAGTTATTAGCCCTGTTATGTACGTCCAGCTGGAAGACGAGCACTTTAGAATCAAAGGAATATTACTATGATACACAAACACACTCAATATTATATCCGCCATCTAAAAGACGATATCCCCGCAGGACTCGTAGTGTTCTTGGTCGCCCTGCCATTATGCCTGGGTATTGCGCTAGCCTCGGGCGCGCCGTTGTTTTCCGGGCTGATTACCGGTTTAGTGGGAGGGCTGATCGTTTCATGGCTCAGTGGCTCGCAACTGGCTGTTTCGGGTCCTGCCGCCGGTCTTACCGTGATCGTTTTCAATGCCATTGAAACCCTGGGCAGTTTCCAGGGTTTGCTGTTAGCCTGCGTCTTAGCCGGGATCATTCAACTCGCCTTGGGCTACCTCAGAGCCGGGATTATCGGCGCTTTTTTCCCCTCGGCCGTCATTGAAGGCATGTTGGCGGCTATCGGTTTGATTTTGATTATCAAGCAGATTCCGCATGCCACCGGTTACCATAGCAGCTATGAAGGCGACGAAAGCTATATGAAGGAAACGGCCCGCTCAAGCTTTATGGAATTGGTTGACGCATTTGGCGGCATATCGCCAGGTTCGACTGTTATCAGCGGGGTGGCGTTGTTGCTGTTGATCCTATGGAGTATGCCCTGGTTTAAAAAGCAGAAACTGTTAAAGCTGATTCCAGGACCATTAGTCGTGGTGCTGTGGGGAGTCGGCTATAACCTGGCCGCGACAAAATTTGCACCGGCTTGGTCGGTCGGTGCGGAACATCTGGTCAGTTTACCGGTCCCGGAAAAAACCACGGATTTCTTCAACAATTTCATGTTCCCCGATTTCAGCTATCTGACCAACCCGCAGGTTTATGTAGTCGCAATAACGATTGCGATCATCGCCAGCCTGGAAACCCTGCTCAGCCTTGAGGCGACTGATAAACTCGACCCTTTCAAGCGTATCGCGCCAACCAACAGGGAACTGAAAGCGCAAGGAATCGGCAATATCATCAGCGGCCTGATCGGCGGCCTGCCGATGACCGCCGTTATCGTGCGTAGCGCGGCCAGCATCAACGCCGGCGGCCGAACCCGCATTTCCTGCTTCACTCACGGTTTGTTTTTGTTGCTGAGCGTTCTGTTTTTGGCGTACTACCTGAACTACATTCCGTTGCCCTGTCTGGCGGCGATTTTACTGCACACCGGATATAAGCTGGCCAACCCCGGCCTGTTCAGCCATTTCTACCACAAGGGCATGAGCCAATTTATGCCGTTTGCGATCACCGTGCTCGCCATTCTGATAACCGACCTGTTAAAAGGCATGGCGATCGGCATGGTCATCGGCCTGTTTTTTGTAGTCAAAGCCAATTATTCCGCGGCAATTACCTTGATTCAGGACGGGTCGCATTATGTGCTGAAATTCAACAAAGACGTTTCTTTCCTGAACAAGGCCTTGCTCAGGAAATTCATCCTGCGGATTCAGGAAAACAGCAGCGTAGTCATTGATGCGAGCAATGCCAAGTTTATCGATCATGATATTGTAGAGTTAATCGAGGATTTTCTGGTGCAGGCGCCGGACGACAACATTAGCGTTGAAGTCATCGACTTATACGGCAAAGAAAAAATCAAGAAGCATGAATCTTTAGTGGTGTTGAATGAACGCGCCGACGCTTAAATATCATCCGGTATAAGCGCTTGTCAGGCTCTCATAAACGACAAGAAACACTGCCGATCCGGCAGAAAGGACATTGCAACCTTAACCAGTCTCCACAATCTCAGCGTATTTGCCGACCTGATCGGCGGTCGGCAAATACGCCGCATTCGCATCGAATGCCCTTAGAATCGTGCATAAATTAATTTAGGCAATTACCATGAAGAGCATGAAGACTTAAACCTTTCATGCCGCTTCATGTCCTTCATGGTTAAAAAATGAAAAATAAAACTTGCTCAAGTTATTTCA
>NZ_JAZGVT010000025.1:0-24386 GCF_036440755.1 Methylobacter sp. Wu8
TTAGGCGTAGGCCGGAATAAGGCCGCCCAAGCCCGTACTGAGTTTGTCGAAGGGCGTAGCGCGAGGTGGCGTTTCCGGCAAACATCAGCCGAATTCGCCGGAAACGCCACCTCGCGCTACGCCCTTCGACAAACTCAGTACGGGCTTGGGCGGCCTTATTCCGGCCTACGCCTAATTTACACCCAACGGTTATCCCGAGTTTCCCGCATCAAATACACAGCAAGCAGGCTAATCGCCGCAGCCAACGAGACATAGCCGCCAACCCAGGCCAGCCCGCCTTCGGCGACCAGACGTTGCGCGATATAGGGCGCAAACGAAGCGCCAAGTATGCCGCCCAAGTTGTAGGCGGTTCCCGCGCCGGTATAGCGTAAGGCCGAGGGAAAAAGTTCCGGCAGCAAGGCTCCCATCGGCGCGAAGGTGGCTCCCATCAGGAACAGCTCCAAGGACAGGAAAGCGGTAATCATCAACGGGGAGCCGCTTTCCAGCATCGGCTTTAACAGAAAACCGGACAGGAATGCTAAGCTTCCGGCAACCAGTAAAACGGGCCGCCGTCCGAACCGGTCGCCTGCCCGCGCCGATATCGGTGTGGCCGCAGCCATAAACAACACGGCCACGCACAGCATGCCGAGAAATTGCTGCCGCGGGATTTGCAGCGTGGTGGTGCCGTAGCTCAGGGAAAACACGGTTGAAATATAGAACAGCGCATAGCACACGACCATCGCCATTGCCCCCAGAAACAACGGAGCGAGATGAGATTTAACTATATCCCGAAGCGGCAAGCCGACCTGCTGATGCTGCTGTAACACCTTGGCGAATACCGGCGTTTCAGCCAAGGCCAGACGCACATACAAACCGATCACGACCAAAACCGAACTGGCAAGAAACGGGAGCCGCCAGCCCCAGTCTTTAAACTCTTGCTCGGTCAGTAATTCAGCCAGCAGCAAAAAGCTGCCGGTCGCCAACAGAAACCCCACCGGCGGCCCCAACTGAGGAAACATGCCGTACCAGCCGCGCTTTCCGGCCGGGGCGTTCTCGGTCGCCAGCAGCGCCGCGCCGCCCCATTCTCCGCCCAAGCCGATGCCTTGACCGAAACGCAACAGGCACAGCAATGCCGGAGCCCATGCGCCGATCGCATCGTATCCCGGCAACAAGCCGATCAATGTGGTGGAGATACCCATGACCAGTAGCGATGCGACCAAGGTTGTTTTGCGCCCGATGCGGTCGCCGAAATGCCCGAACAGCGCCGCGCCCAAAGGCCGGGTCAGAAATGCTACGGCAAAGGTAAGAAAGGAGCTGAGCGCCTGCGTTGTCGGATTACCGCCGGGGAAAAACACCGGGCCGATAACCAGTGCCGCGGCCATGCCGTAAATATAAAAATCGTAGAACTCGATGGCGGTGCCGATGAAGCTGGCTAAGGCGATGCGGAAGACTGAGGGGGAGGTGTTTTTTGTCATGTAAATATGCCCGCTCAAGTTTTGGATCGGCGCTACGAACACTCGTGTAGGGCGTGCCGTGCGTGCCGAAAGAAGCAATGTTACTCAGGTATCGGAAAGGCGCGCACGGCGCGCCCTACCGCATTAGTCCAATTTAATCCAATCTTCCAGCGCCTCGATAATGGCTTTCGCCTGATCTTTGCTGGAAATATTGAACTTCGATTTTTGCTTGTATTCGCCGTTTTGCTTCTGGTAACGGCGAATGGTGTATTTGTCGGGACCGTATTCCTCTTTGGCCCGATTCCAATCCTGGTAACGGTACATAACCGTAGCCCATGCACCCTTGGTCAGCACTTTTTTATCCAGCTCCTTGACTGTCTCAATGCCGCCGTCTTCGTATGTTACCGTCAATTCGTCTACTGTTTCAGTCATATTAACTCCAGGTAATTAGGCAACAGCCGTTCAAGCGAACGGGTGTTCCAGGATAATTGTTTCGTCTCTATCGGGGCCTGTTGACAGGATGGCAATCTTAACGCCGACCAGCTCTTCGATTCTCTTGATATAGGCTTTGGCGTTGTCCGGCAGCGCGTCAAAATCGGTCACGCCGGCAGTCGTTCCCGTCCAGCCCGGCATATCTTCAATAATCGCGTGACATTCTTCGTATTGATCCGCGCCTAAAGGCGCCGTTTCGGTAACGGCGCCGTTAAGCCGGTAAGCCGTGCAAATGCCGACCCTTTCCAGACCGTCAAGCACATCCAGTTTGGTTAGACAAATACCACTCAGGCTGTTCATTTTTGCAGACTTGCGCATGGAGACCGCATCAAACCAGCCAGTGCGGCGTTTGCGTCCGGTGGTGGCGCCAAACTCATGCCCGACAGTACCCAAATGATCGCCGTTCGCATCATGCAATTCGGTCGGGAAAGGGCCGTTGCCTACGCGCGTCGAATAGGCTTTGGTAATGCCCAGCACGTAATCGAGATCAAGCGGCCCGATGCCGGTGCCGGTCGCGGCGCCGCCAGCCGTAGTGCTGGATGAAGTCACATAAGGAAAAGTACCGTGGTCTATATCGAGCAGCGCACCTTGTGCGCCTTCAAACAACAGGTTTTTGCCTTGATCCTGGTATTTGTATAAAACCTCGCTGACATCGGTCAACATCGGCTTGATTTGTTCGCCCAGTTTCAGCATTTCATCCAGGCCTTTTTGATAATCGATAGCCTCGACATGATAGTAATTGGTCAGCATGAAGTTGTGGTATTCGACCAATTCCTTAAACCGTTCCGCGAATACCTCGGGATTTAAAAAGTCTCCCGCGCGCAGGCCGCGTCTTGCCGCCTTGTCTTCATACGCCGGTCCTATGCCGCGGCCGGTCGTGCCAATCGCCTTGCTGCCGCGGGCTATTTCGCGCGCCTGGTCAATCGCGACATGAACCGGCAATATCAATGTACAGGCTTCGCTGATCAACAACCGGTTTCTAACCGGAATACCGGCTTTTTCCAGCAATTCGATTTCTTCCAGCAAGGCGTTGGGCGATAAAACCACGCCGTTGCCGATCATGCACTCGACATTTTCCCGAAGAATACCGGACGGAATAAGATGCAAAACCGTCTTTTCCCCCTGTATAACCAGCGTGTGCCCCGCATTATGGCCGCCCTGAAACCGGATGACGGCTTCCGCCTGTTCCGTCAACAGATCAACCAGTTTACCTTTTCCTTCGTCACCCCATTGGGTACCGATGACAACGACATTTTTTCCCATGATTATTCCAAGCTTGCTAAGGGTCTAACGACCCAATTTTGATGATCTTGTTCCAGGACGGATGTACAGCCAAGTTCCTGAGCAGTTCCGGTTTGTCCCGGTAATTGTTGAACAACCGCCAGTCCTTCGGCGCGTAAATCCCTGATTTTTTCATGTAGCGCTGCATCGTCCAGATAGGGAGCGAATATCAAGGCCCGCTGTTCATTTTGATAGGATGCCTTGCCTAATACCGACAATACCTTCAAGTCCGCGCTAAAACCCGTCGCAGGACGCGCGCGTCCAAAAATGGCGCCGATATTGTCATAGCGTCCGCCTCGGGCAATCTCTCGGCCTACCGACGGCACAAAAGCCGCAAAAACCACGCCTGTGTGATAATGATAGCCGCGCAATTCAGCCAGATCGAAACTGATCGGCAACGCGGGGAAACAGGCGGTCAATTTATCCGCAATAGCTTCCAAATTCGCTAAAGCCTCCTTGACTTCGCCATTAGCCGCCAACAAAACGTCTCGGGCTTTAGCGATGGTTTCCTTGCCGCCATTCAATTGCGGCAATTTCAGGAACATGGCCTTTAGCTCATCATTGATGCTGTAACCGGCCATCAACTCCTGAAGCTCGGGCCTGGCCTTGCGCTGTAACACATCAAACAACTCGGCTTCCTGCGCGTCATCCAAGCCTGCCTGTCTTGACAGCGCCCGGTAGATGCCGACATGGCCCAAATCGAGATGCACATCTTGCAATCCCGACATCGCCAGCATTTCCAGCATCAGGCGAATGACCTCTACATCGCTTTCCTTACCGTCATGGCCGTAAAGCTCGGCGCCTATCTGCATCGGGCTTCTGGTTTTTTCGAGCGGATCGCCTTTGGTGTGCAAAATAGTCCCCGTATAGCAAAGACGGGTCGGCCACTCCGCGTTAAGATTATGCGCGTCGATTCTGGCAACCTGCGGGGTCATGTCCGCCCTGACCCCAAGCATTTCGCCGGTGATCTGATCGGTCAGCTTAAAGGTTTGTAATTCCAGATCATGTCCTGATCCGGTCAACAAGGAATCCAAATAATCGATGAAGGGAGGTATGACCAACTCATATCCCCAGCAAGCAAACGTGTCCAGTATCTTACGGCGCAAGCTTTCAAGATGCTTAGCCTCTTCCGGCAAAATCTCTTCTATGCCGTCGGGCAAAAGCCAGGAGTCTTTTTGTTGCATGTTTTGTATGTCCACTCAAACAAAACGCCCCGAATATGGAGCGTTGGTTACGGGGTTCTTGTAGGGGTAACCGGCTGGTTGCCCCTACAAGAATTTTATCTTTACCTATTTTTGCTGCTTAAAATATTTAAAATAGTCGGAATCGGGATCAAGCACCATCATGCTTGAACTCGTAAACGTCTTTTTATAGGCGTTCAAACTGCGATAGAAAGTGAAGAATTCAGTATCCGCGCCATAGGCTTTGGCATAGATTTCCGCAGATTTTGCATCGCCTTCGCCGCGAAGCATTTCCGCATCCCGGAACGCATTCGCCATCGTAACAACCTGTTGCCTGTCGGCGTCGGCCCGAATTCTTTCAGCAGCTTCCGCGCCTTGCGATCTGAATTCACGGGCAACCCGCTCACGCTCGGCTTCCATTCTGCGAAACACGGAGCTACTGACTTCCTCCGGCAAATCGATGCGCATGACTTGCACATCAATAATTTCCATCCCTAAGTCGGCCGCAAGCGGCTTGGCGTTTTTAATCAGTATCTCACGAATTTCCTGACGATCCGTTGAAACCAGCTGCTTGATATTCCGCTTACCGAATTCACCGCGGAATGCGTCTTTAATGATTTGATCCAGGCGTAAATTAGCCTGATCCACATCACCGGCAACCACCGTATAGAAAGTAGTTACGTCACCGATGCGCCATTTAACAAAAGAATCGACGATAACGTTTTTCTTTTCGGCGGTTAAAAAGCGTTCAGGTTTGGCGGCCATCGTTTGAATACGCTTATCGAACTTCTTTACATTGTTGATAAACGGCCATTTAAAATGCAATCCAGGTTCGTAATCGTTCTTCACGATCTCGCCTAAACGGAACTTAATTGCCTTTTCTGTTTCGCTGACGGTAAACATGCACATCATGCCGATAAACAACAATGCGCCAAGGCCTACCAATATTTTATTCTGTGTCATTAGCGTCCCCTTGCGTCACGGCCGCGGGTTGAAGTTCGCACAGCGGGTGGTTGCGCCGTTTCAACCTTTGCGTGGGAAGGTTGTTCTGCTGTGCTTTGAGGAACGTTGGCTGGTTGAATCGAAGGCTGCTGCTGGATCATTTTATCTAATGGCAAATAAAGCATATTATTACTGCCTTTGACGTCAACCATCACAGTATTTGTCTCGGCCAATACCGACTCCATGGATTCGATATAAAGACGTTTTCTGGTCACATCCGGCGCTTTGGTATATTCGGCCAGCAATTTGGAAAAACGGTTGGATTCACCTTCCGCCTGGGCGATAACCTGTTCTTTATAGCCCTCGGCTTCCTGTATTTTTCTCGCTGCGGCGCCGCGCGCTTTCGGCACAACGTCGTTGGAGTAGGCTTCCGCCTCATTGATCAAACGCTGCTCGTCTTCACGCGCCTTAATAGCATCTTCAAATGCGTTTTGCACCTGCTCAGGCGGCTGTGCATCCTGAAGGTTGACGCTGGTCACCTGGATTCCGGACTTGTAACTGTCCATTACATCCTGAATTTCTTTTTTAATCTGGGCTACGATTTCACTGCGTCCCTCGGTCAAAACAAAGTCCATTTTGCTGCTGCCGACCACGCCGCGCTGCGCGCTTTCGGTGACCTGCTTCAAGGTAGCCGCAGGATTGACTATATTGAAGATAAATTCCTTTGCGTCTTTGACCTGATACTGTACCGCCAAACGCACATCGACAATATTTTCATCTTTAGTCAGCATTAACGCTTCTTTCGGCACCGAGCCAAGAGCCTGTTCCGTGCCGCCGCTACGGTAGCCTACTTCAATGTAGCGCTGTTGCTTGACATCGACAACTTCAACCCGCTCGATAGGCGCAGGAAAATGCCAGTTCAAACCCGACTGAGTTGTCGCAACATACTTGCCAAAGCGGGTTTCAACACCCTGAGTACCTTCGTCGACAATATAAAAACCGCTTAATCCCCATAAAGCTATCGCACCGACTGCGAGAAAGCCGAGACTTTTCAGGGGAGGAAGTCCGGAAGAGTCGTCATCACCCTCTTTACCGCCGCCAAAAAAACCGCCCAACTTTTCTTGCAATGAACGTATTGCCTCGTCTAGATCGGGTGGGCCTTTTTGGTCGCCACGACCGCTCCAGGGATCTTTCTTATCACCGCCAGGCTCATTCCAGGACATAACTTTGCTCCATATGGGTTACTTAAATTTTTATCAACAAGAGGCAACATTCCTTAAGCTTACCTACTCATGCTCGGTATTCTATCGTAAATATCTGCGAAAGGCGAAAGACTGAGGGCAAAAGGCTAAAAACCGGCCGCCCTCTTCTTTTGCCTTTTCAAACCACTTCCTCAACCTTAACTGATTTCAACAAACCCGAATACTTTGTATCAATTTCGACGACCAATTCATAGCCGCCAAAATCATCGGCTTTCTCGCTAATTATTTTGGCGCAAGAAAATAATTTCGCCCTTATATCGCCTTGACCGGGTTGCAAATAGCATTTTCTTTTGATTTTTGTATTTGAAAATATTTCAGCCAATGCCTGATAAAGCAGCTCGACTCCGTCTCCGGTTTCGGCGGACAACCATATACGAACAGGGTTTCCAACATCATCCCGATCAATCCGCGGCTGGATGTCATCCAATAAATCTATTTTATTGAAAACTTCAAGCTGCCTGACTTCATTAGCCTCAATATCTTCAAGCACCTGATTGACCTGGCAAATCGTTTCATCCCTATCGGCGCCGCTGGCATCAATCACATGCAACAACAAATCCGCCTCGCTGGCTTCCTGTAGCGTGGATTTAAAAGCCGCCACCAACTCATGCGGCAAATGCCGTATAAATCCCACCGTATCGGCCACAACAATCTCGCTGCTATTGGGCAACTTGCAGTTGCGCAAGGTCGGATCCAAGGTAGCAAACAGCTGATCCGCCACGTAAATATCGGCGCCTGTCAGCCTATTAAACAGGGTTGATTTACCGGCATTGGTATAACCCACCAGAGAAACCGATGGAACTTCCGCTTTTCTTCTTTTGCTGCGCCCTTGATGTCTTTGCTTATCGACTTTATCCAAACGCTGTTGAATCTGTTTAATGCGCAAACCCAATAGCCGTCTATCGGTTTCCAGCTGGGTTTCACCCGGCCCCCGCAAACCGATACCGCCTTTTTGGCGTTCCAAATGGGTCCAACCGCGAACCAGTCGCGTCGATAAATGCTGCAATTGCGCCAATTCAACCTGTAGTTTGCCTTCAAAGGTTTGCGCGCGCTGGGCAAAAATATCAAGGATCAAGCCATTCCTATCGACCACGCGAACGCCCAAAAAACCTTCAAGATTTCTTTCCTGACTGGGTGAAAGCGGGTGATTGAATAAAACAATGTCGGCCTCATAGATCTCGATGATACCTTTAAGCTCTTCAAGCTTGCCTTTGCCGACAAAATATTTTGGATCGGGTTTTTTGCGGCTGCCTGTTACCACATAGACAGGATCGGTTCCGGCGGACTTAGCCAATTCTTTTAATTCTAAAAGATCCTCCTGCCCGGAATGAAATGTCAGATGAACAAGGACTGCCCGCTCACCTGATTCGGGACGATCAAACAAATAAATACCCCATAGATATGATTATAAAAAAGATTTATTTTTCCTGCGCATGCCGATGCCCAGCAGAATTGCCGACAGAGAAAAAACATTCACACAAAAGCCCAATTATTCTTCACTGGAATCATGGTCATGGGTCAGCTTTACCGCTTTACTCGGTACAATGGTCGATATGGCGTGCTTATAAACCATTTGGCTGGAGGTATTTTTAAGCATAACCACGTACTGATCGAATGAATCCACTTTTCCCTGTAACTTTATCCCATTAACAAGAAAAATAGAAACAGGTGTATGCTCTTTTCTAAGAGCATTTAAAAAATTATCCTGCAAATTTTGACCTTTTGACATCCCATTTCTCCTTATTATTTTTTAATAACTATCGATTAAGATAACTGTAATTACAAATCAACACAAATCAATACTCCGGTTTCAGAATATTTTTTTAATCTACACACGCATATTCAGAACATTCCCAGTTTTATCTGCTGATAACCCAATACGATGGGGTATATTTTTATAAATTCAAGTACGACTGACCTGCTCAGCATCACCTTACCGCCCATTTAAATCAGGACAACCGGTAAAACGCAACCAATTTAACTTACTTCAACGGGAATCTTGCCGATCCTGGCCTGCCAAATCTTTGGCGCGGTTTGATGCACCGAGACACCCTGCGTATCAACCGCGACCATAACCGGCATATCCTCTACAACAAACTCGTGTATGGCTTCCATGCCGAGATCTTCAAAAGCGACAATACGCGATTTACGGATGGCTTTTGACACCAGATAAGCCGCACCGCCGACCGCCATCAAATAAACCGCCTTATGTTTTTTAATCGCGGCAAGCCCCTCTGGCCCGCGTTCAGCCTTGCCGATCATGCCGAGCAAGCCGGTTTTATCCAGCATGACTTCGGTGAACTTATCCATCCGCGTCGCAGTAGTGGGGCCTGCCGGCCCCACCACCTCATCGCGAACCGGGTCAACAGGCCCCACGTAATAAATGAATTTGTTAGTAAAATCAACGCTTTTTGGCAATGCCTCGCCCCGTTCAAAAAGCTCAGCCATTCGCTTGTGCGCCGCATCCCGTCCGGTCAGCAGGGTACCACTAAGCAATAAGGTTTCTCCCGGCTTCCAGCTTGCCAAGTCCTGCTGCGTCACTGTGTCCAGGTTAATTCTGCGAGCGGTGGCGCCTGCATGCCAAGCGATTTCCGGCCAATCTTCCAGGCGCGGCGGTTTAAATTCGGCGGCGCCACTGCCGTCCAGAACAAAATGTACATGCCGGGTGGCGGCGCAATTAGGGATGATCGCAACCGGCTTGTTGGCCGCATGCGTCGGATAATCATTGATTTTTATATCCAGCACTGTGGTAAGTCCGCCCAAACCTTGTGCGCCAATCCCCAGCGCATTGACTTTGTCATACAATTCCAGCCGCAATTCTTCAAGCGCATTGCGAGGGCCGCGCGCGATTAGCTCATGAATATCTATCGACCCCATGCATGCCTGCTTTGCCATGAGCATCGCTTTTTCGGCGGTGCCGCCTATACCTATACCCAGAATGCCGGGAGGACACCATCCCGCTCCCATAATTGGGACGGTTTTCAACACCCAGTCGACGATACTGTCCGAAGGATTGAGCATCGCAAACTTTGCCTTGGCTTCGGAGCCTCCGCCTTTGGCGGCTATGTCGATGTCGAGCGTATCGCCGGACACGACTTCCATGTGTATTACCGCCGGAGTATTGTCCTTGGTATTGATGCGTTTCCCTGCCGGATCAGCCAATATCGAAGCTCTCAGCACATTATCAGGATGCAGATAAGCACGCCGGACACCCTCGTTGATCATATCGGCGACACTCATATTTGCATCCCACCGGACATTCATGCCGATCTTTAAAAACACCGTAACAATGCCGGTATCCTGGCAAATCGGGCGATGGCCTTCCGCGCACATCCGGGAGTTGATCAAGATTTGCGCGATGGCGTCCTTCGCCGCCGGATTCTCTTCCTTTTGATAGGCCTCATGCATGGCCTTGATAAAGTCCAGCGGATGATAATACGAAATATATTGCAGCGAATCGGCAATGCTTTGAATAAGATCGTCTTGACGAATAATGCTCATCGAAGGTTCCCTGCTATATGCTTGCTAAGAATTCAGGCGGCCTATTATATCCGAACAGCTTGTGTTTGTGGCACGCGAACATGATTTGGCGCTGACTGATACAATCAATCAGCGCAGGGCACTAGAAAAATGGATTGTTATCCAAGGCAAAACCCGCCGCATTCCTGTGCCCGCCTCCACCAAAACTTTGCGCCAGATGACCTACATCGTAATCGCCGATCGAACGGAGCGAGAAATTCCATTGCTGCTTTCTGCCGTCATACTGATAGGTCATCCCAAACGTACCTGATTTTTCGGCCAATACATGTCCCAAATCGCTTGAAAATAACGACGGCGCATTAACGGCAAGACCGACCTGCCCGGCAACCGAAACATTGTGCGCCGATTTGGCCAGCCTCTGCACCATGTTTGCAAACTGCTTAACCTGTATGCGGCCCACCGCCAGCAATTCAGGCAGATCAAGCGTGCCTATCTCGGCAAATGTAATTGGCGTTCGCTCATACAACGCCGATGTAATTTCGCGGGTGCCGTCCAGCTTAAAACGCCAAAGATCACGGTCTTCGATATGCAACAGGATTTGAGGCGGTTTCAAATCGTGAAAAAAATACTGCCAAGTTAAGATGCATCCACTCCGCGACAAATCGAAATTGATCGACAGATTTTCAGGTAGGGGCTGTGCCTTGAAAAAATCATTACATTGCTCCATCGCAGTCATGTGATGATCAATCAGGATGATCCGGCCTGCTTTCGCGGAAGCATTAACCAATAGTTCGGGCGAATAGGAAAAATCCAATATATACAGTACCGATCCCGACTCAAAATCGGGCATATCGTCACCATAACGGGCGGGAATATAACGGACTTGATGACCCAACTTGCAAAATGCGCTCCATGCTGCGCCTAAGCCATCCAAACAATCGCCATGATAAATAACTAAGGTTTCACTGGTTTCTGACATGCTTTTTAAAAATCCCTGCGCTGAATAGGCCGATTGCTGTTGCTGTTGCTGTTATATTTGATTGTATTTTACACGAACCAAGTCCTAATCATACGCGCACGCACAGATCTTTCGGCATCAACCCCAAAAACAGCCTATCCGGGCATGCAGGTAGCGAAACGAATTTATAGAATTTATATATGAACAGGCGCAGGCTGCTGCTTTTTATAGCCTGACAGTCTGACGGCTTGTAAAGCCTAACTTATTTGGTGCGGGATGATTTAGGGATATTTTCAGAGGGGCGGATTAACTGTGTTTATTTGCTTTACCCTCGTTATCATTCAATAACGGCAAGGCCTCGTTACGACTTAGCGGTACAATCTCCACGGCCCCTAAGCCCTGGATGCCCAATTTTTTTGCGGCCGCATAGGATAAATCCATGTCTCTTTTTCCATGAAAAGACCCTCGATCATTGATCCGAACCACAACGCTACGATGATTCTTGAGGTTGGTAACTTTAGCGTAAGATAACAGGGGCAGCGTTTTATGTGCTGCGGTCATTGCATACATGTCGTACTTTTGACCGCTGGCAGTCTGCCTGCCGTGAAACTCAGAACCATACCAGGAAACCGTGCTTGGACGATTATTTGCCTGATGTTTGGTTTGATGGACTTTTGCTGCGGAGTGTTTGGAAATTTTCTTGACCGAGCGATGTTCGGACGCTTCCGCCGTTTGTATCGGGTTAACAAAATAACTGCATATAAAAAAAACAGGAACTGCTAGCATGATTTTATTCATAAGATAGAGCCTTTTTTATTTAATCTGGCTCCATCTTAACTTAACAAGTCTTAAGTGTAGCTTAAACTCACAAAATCAATGCCTTGTTAAACCCCCAACTCATCTGACTGTTTTTTTAAGTTATACGCGCATTCGCGAACTTCACCCTCTTAGGGGAGCGCTGAACAAATCGACTCCGTTCGTCCCTGGGAACGTGCATGAAATAACTTGAGCAAGTTTTATTTTTCATTTTTTAACCATGAAGGACATGAAGGGCATGAAAGGTTTAAGTCTTCATGTCCTTCATGCTCTTCATGGTAATTGCCTAAATTAATTTATGCATGATCCTTAGCTGCCGAAGGACTCAATCAGCGCTTCCTTAGCAAATTTAGCCTATCGCAACCGGACCTAAAAACCGAAAGAAACATAGGCGGCGATGGCGGCGACACCAATCACAACCAGTTTAATTTTATTCAGCAAAGACAGCTCTTCCCAATAATAAAGCAAACTTGCTTTCTTATGCGCACAGTAAGAAAACAGGTTTTCTTTGCATCGCCGGCAAAAAGGCGGCAATGCCCGCCACAGCCAATAAAGCCCCGCGATGACAAAAGCCACTAGGATATAAAAGACAATAATCTGAGTTTGATGAGTGTCGGTATGAAACAGATGCTCAACGAAGTGATCGAGAGAGGACTCGATAAACTCAAACGCAAGATGAAGAAAATGGAGAATGTTGACGAACAGGAAATGGACCAGCCCGGACAATAAATCGAATGCTACATCAGGCACCGCGATAACCGTAACGACAGCACCCAGGATAAATCCACGGACTATATTTTGTCGCGCTTTATGCTTGGCCACATGTTCAACCAGCAACTCCCTGTCTGCATTTTCCATACTGACAAAATGGGCACCAACAAAATAAGGAAAATGAGTCTGGTTTGGATCGCTATCTCTGCAATACACAACCTTGCAACACGTCACTATGATCGTCATGGTGGAGATGAGCAATATCTTGATTGCCAGATAATCGCCTTCTTTAAGCGCATCATCGCAATTAAAAGCTATGCCGCTAGCACTGATATTAACGTTGCGAACGCCGTCTTCCTTAAACTGCCAGTCCGGCACGTTTTTTTTCAGGCCGGGCAATAGCGTTACTCCCCGCACCCTGTGTTCAACATTTATCGTCGTCGGGGGAATATCCAAAATTTCATCGACAGTAGCGTATGGGTCGGTCACCAGCTGTTCATCTATTTTTTTATAAAACAGATTAACCTCGTCATAAATTCGAAAAGCAGCCCTTCGATTTTTATTTTTCATCATGCCGACCTTATCCATAATCCACAACCTCTACACTTTTTATTGCCAGGCTTTGATTACATTTATCACACTTCAAACATGTCTGAGCACGACATACTAACCCACCCAAACCCTGGCGTTTCTAAACAGGCGCATCCAAGCGCCGTATTCATCCCAATCGTCCGGGCGCCATGAGTTTTGCACGGCCCTGAAACAGCGCTCGGGATGCGGCATCATAATGGTAAAGCGTCCGTCCGTGGTGGTCAGCCCGGTAATGCCGAACGGCGAACCGTTGGGATTGGCCGGAAATTCGGTAGTTAATTCGCCGTAGTTATCGACATAACTCAACGCCACTGCGCCCGCTTCCAGCGCAACCGCAGGGTCCTCGGCAAATTCCGCGCGCCCTTCGCCATGCGCAATGGCGACCGGCATTCGGGAACCTTCCATGCCGGCGAACAATATCGACGGCGATTTCTGCACTTCAACCAAGGCCACCCGCGCTTCGAATTGTTCCGAGTTGTTGCGCATAAAACGCGGCCAATGTTCTGCGCCGGGGATAATGTCTTTTAACCCCGACATCATTTGGCAACCGTTACAAACGCCCAAGCCGAACGTGTCGGGGCGTTGAAAAAAGGCGGCGAATTCATCGCGGCAGCGCGGGTTGAACAATATCGATTTTGCCCAACCGCCGCCTGCACCCAGTACGTCGCCGTAGGAGAAACCGCCGCAGGCGACTAGGCCGGTGAAATCAGCCAAACTGACCCGGCCATGAATAATATCGCTCATGTGCACGTCGATGCTGGCGAACCCGGCACGGTCGAATGCCGCCGCCATTTCCACATGACCGTTAACGCCCTGCTCGCGCAGTATCGCGACTTTGGGTCTTGCCGTATTTTTAAACCGTGCGGTCACGTCGTCGTTGACGTCAAAGGTCAACGCCACATTCAAACCGGGGTCTTCATCGTCAGTGATCCGCTCGAACTGTTGCTGCGCGCATTCCGGGTTATCGCGCAAGGTCTGCATTTTGTAGCTGAGTTCGGACCAGACGGTCTGCAATTCGGCCCGGCCGGCGGAATAAATAATCTCGCCCAAATGGCGGATATTCAGTTGCTGCTCGGCAATTGCTCCCTGCATTGCTCTACCTCCTGCATCCCTGCAGTTGTCATCAATGACCTTGCCGATCACATAAATGCAATCAATTAGGCCCGATTGTTTCAACAGCTCCACGACATCCTTGCAGTCGCTCTGACGCACTTGCAGTACCGCACCCAGCTCCTCGTTAAACAAAACGCCCAGTACATCCTCGCCCAGGCTGTCGAGGGTCAGGGCCACACCGAGCCTGCTGGCGAACATCATTTCCGCGACCACCGCCAGCAAGCCGCCATCGGAACGGTCATGGTAGCTCAGCAGTTTGTCCTGGGAGTTCAGTGTTTGTATGCTATCAAAGAAAGCTTTCAACAGACTTGCGTCATCCAGGTCGGGACAATCATCGCCGAGCTGGTTGTAGACTTGCGCCAGCACCGAACCGCCTAAACGGTTTTTAC
Organism: Methylobacter sp. Wu8; assembly: GCF_036440755.1. NCBI lineage: Bacteria > Pseudomonadati > Pseudomonadota > Gammaproteobacteria > Methylococcales > Methylococcaceae > Methylobacter > Methylobacter sp. Wu8. The sequence continues at coordinate 14,650 of NZ_JAZGVT010000025.1, forward strand.
CTGCGCCCAGATCAACCAAGATCAAGGCGCTGTCTTCATCCGGCACGCAGCGCAGTTGCGGAGTCAGGGTTTTATTTATATCGGCGACCGGCGCAAACGCGGTAATCACCAGCGACAACGGCGCGGACATGGTTTTTTCGACGGAATCATCTTTCCACACCGTTTTCATCGACAAGGAATCCTTGCCGACCGGGATTGCAATACCCAGCGCCGGACACAATTCCATGCCCACCGCTTTGACGGTGTCGAACAATGCCGCATCTTCACCTGGGTAACCTGCGGCAGCCATCCAGTTGGCGGACAGTTTGATTTTTTTCAAGGAATCGATGCTTGCGGCGGCGATATTGGTGATCGCCTCGCCTATCGCCATGCGGCCGGATGCCGGGGCGTCGATCACCGCAATCGGCGAACGTTCGCCCATCGCCATCGCTTCGCCGGTCACAGAATGAAAGCCCACGGCGGTGACGGCCACATCGGCCACCGGCACTTGCCAGGGGCCGACCATTTGGTCGCGGGCCACCAGCCCGGTTACCGAGCGGTCGCCGATATGGATCAAGAAACTTTTGTCGGCGACGGCCGGGAATGCCAGCACGCGCTTGACCGCTTCGTCCAGCGTGATGCCGCTGACATCCAGCGCTTTGGTGTTGGCTGGAACGTGCTCGACATTGCGGTGCAGCTTCGGCGATTTACCGAATAATACCGACATCGGAATATCGACCGGCTTGTCGCCGAGCAACTCGTCGCTCAGCGTCAAATGCTCTTCGTCGGTCGCCTCGCCGATCACCGCAAACAGGCAATGCTCCCGTTCGCAAAAGGCGGTGAAAAATTCCAGCGATTCCGGCTTAATCGCGACCACATAACGCTCCTGCGCTTCGTTACACCAGATTTGCATCGGCGACATGCCGATATCGGCGTTGTGCACCTTGCGTAACTCGAAGCGGCCGCCTCGGTCGCAGTCATGGATGATTTCCGGCACCGCATTAGACAAGCCGCCCGCGCCAATATCATGGATCGACACGATCGGCGTGTCGGCCCCCATCGCGTTGCAATGGTTGATGACTTCCTGGCAACGGCGCTCCATTTCGGGGTTTTCCCGCTGCACCGAGGCGAAATCCAGGTCTTCCGAACCTGCGCCGGAAGCCTGCGAGGAAGCCGCCCCGCCGCCCAGCCCGATCAACATCGCCGGGCCACCCAAAATGATGATCAGCGAACCGGCCGGAATCGGCTGTTTATTGACCAGCATCGGCCGGATATTGCCGAGGCCTCCGGCGATCATGATCGGTTTATGATAGCCCCGGAATTCATTGTCCTTGCCCGGAACCGCTTGCTCGAAGCTGCGGAAATAACCGGTCAGGTTGGGCCTGCCGAATTCGTTATTAAACGCCGCGCCGCCGAGCGGGCCTTCCAGCATGATGGTCAGCGCCGAAGCGATGCGTTCCGGCTTGCCGTTATCGGCTTCCCAGGGCTGGGGGAATCCGGGGATTCTCAAATGCGACACGGAAAACCCGGTCAAGCCTGCTTTGGGTGCAGAACCGCGGCCGGTTGCGCCTTCGTCGCGAATTTCGCCGCCGGAGCCGGTTGCCGCGCCCGGATAAGGCGAAATGGCGGTCGGATGATTGTGCGTTTCCACTTTCATCAGCAAATGCGCGTCTTCTTCGACATAAGCGTATTCGCCGGTTTGCGGATTACGGATAAAAACCCGCTCGGTTGAACCGACCATGACAGAAGCGTTATCGCTGTAGGCCGACAAGATGCCTTCCGGGCTTTTTTCCGCAGTATTGCGGATCATCTTAAACAACGATTGCGCCTGCTCCACGCCATCTATCGTCCAGTCGGCGTTAAAAATCTTGTGCCGGCAATGCTCGGAATTGGCCTGGGCAAACATCATCAGCTCGACATCTGTCGGGTTCCTGCCCAAGGCTTGAAAGCTCTCGGTCAGGTAGTCGATTTCATCATCGGACAAAGCCAGACCCAGTTCCGTATTAGCGCTAACCAACGCGTCGCGGCCTTGCTCTACTATGGCAACATGCATTAACGGCTTGGGCTGATGATGAGCAAACAATTCGGGCTCGACGTCGCCGTCCACAACGGTTTGGGTCATACGGTCGTGCAATAACGCTTTTACGGCGACAGGCAGCGGGATATTGGCGTCCAGCGTGTACTCAACGCCCCGCTCGATCCGGTTAACTGCGGATAACCCGCAACGCTGGGCAATCTCGGTCGCCTTGCTCGACCAAGGGGAAATCGTGCCTGAGCGCGGTACGACCAGCAAATGCGTCCCGGCAATTCCGTTGCCTGCATGGATGGAGCCGTAAGCCAATAACTGCTTTAGAATTGCCAACTGGTCGTCGTCCAAGTCATGCTCAATATCGATGAAGTGAATAAACCGGGCCGAGACGGCCTTGACAGCAGGCTCTATCGACTGAAGTTCAGCCAGTAGTTTATTAATGCGGAAATCGGAAAGCGCGGAAGTTCCAGAGATTTTTAACATGTGTAAAAATAAGGTTCAAGGTAAAAGGCAAAGGCTAAAGGCTAAAGGCGAAGGGCTAAAAAAGCCGTTTCGCCTTTAGCCTTTAGCCTGATAAATCACTTAGCCAAATCGGCCTTAATGGTGTCATACAACAGTGTCAACAAACTTAAACTCCCTGCGTCAGACACCGGTTTCTGTTCTTTATCCAGAATAACGACATCGGTCTGCCGGTTGTTTTCCACCATTTTGAGAACATATTCGTATTCATCGATATTAAGCCCAACGAAAAAAAAGACGCCCTCATCCCAAATAGATCCGTCTTCCACTTTCTGTTTGTTCGGCTCGTACTGGACTTGAAAAAATCGTTGGTCCTGGTTGCGGTTGGTCACTTCAAGAGCGTTCCGGCTCAATGCCTTGCCGACTATACGCCATGCCTGGTTTGGCGGCGCACCGATATGCAATCGCTTTGCCCCATCCTCGGCGTCAACCAGTTCAATCTGGATAAATTTACGCTCGATATCCGCCGCTGTTTCGGTTGACGGGTCGGCTGGAGCCGCATCGACGGTCTCGGCAGCCGGGGCGGCAGGAACGTTTTTAATTGAGTCGCCGGCAAGATCGGCCGGCAAGACCAACGGCGGAATTTCAGTGGTGAACTGATAATCTTTTTCTTTGTCAGGAAATAAATTTTTTATGTAACTGCAGGCCGATAGATTGACCAACACAGCAACGATAATGGGTAAACCGATTTTAATTTTCATAAGGTATTCGTAACGTATTAGCTAGTTACTGTTCAGCAGGCAAAGACAGTTCAAAGCTCAAAAAATTATTGCACTTTTCACCTTTCATTAACCTTTCAAACAACTTCGGCCTGACGCATCGCGTCTCGAACCGCGTCGAAGCAATCTTCGGTCAGCCAAGTTAGAGGTAAGCGTATGCCTTTGCCCATCAACCCCATCTCGGCAACCGCCCATTTGACCGGAATCGGATTGGACTGAATAAACAGGTTCTTATGCAGCGACATCAATTTTTTGTCGATGACTAAAGCCGTTTCATTGTCTCCCTCTATCGCCGCCATGATCATTTCATGCACCAGCTTTGGCGCAACATTACCGGTTACGGTAATGCTGCCGTTGCCGCCCAGCAGGCAAAATTCACGACTGGTCGCATCATCGCCGGTGTAGATTGCGAAATCATCACCGGTCAAATCACGGATTGCTTTAACCCTGGACAAATCCCCGGTCGCCTCTTTAACGCCGACGATGTTCTTGATATGAGACAAGCGGCCAACGGTTTCCGGCAACATGTCGCAGGCTGTGCGCCCCGGCACGTTATATAAAATCTGCGGAATATCGACGGCATCGGCAATAGCTTTGTAATGCAGGTACAAACCTTCCTGAGTAGGCTTGTTGTAATAAGGAGTCACGATCAGGCAGGCATCGGCGCCGGCTTCTTTGGCTAGCCGGGTCAGATTGATCGCTTCGGTCGTCGCGTTTGCGCCGGTTCCGGCAATCACCGGTATCCTGCCGCCGGCATAATCAACGATAGACTTGATAACATCACAGTGCTCACGCTCATCCAGCGTCGCCGACTCGCCTGTGGTGCCGACGGCGACCAAAGCGTCCGTTCCTTCTGCAATATGAAATTCCACCAACTTTTTTAAACTTTCCTTATCCACCGCACCGCGTTCATCCATCGGCGTTACTAAGGCTACGATACTACCTTGAATCATGAAATCTCTCGATCAGAATTAATACAGTTAAAAACTGGGAACATTATAACAAGCAAATAACTTTGTAGGGGCGGATTTATCCGCCCCTAAATGAATGAATTCGACCCAACAAAGCCAACATGCAAGCACTAGACGGACGGAGTTTATCTGGATACCTAGCTAACATTTTACCGGTATTTAGCCAGAAAACGATCCAGCGTATTGGCGAAATCCTGCTTTTCTCGCTGACCGAGAGGCGGCGGACCTCCCGATGCTTGACCGGTACTGCGCATTTCCTCCATAAAATCCCGTATGGCTAATCGCTCCCTGATGTTTTCTTTGGTGTAAAGCTCGCCACGAGGATTAATCGCATGGGCATTTTTTGCTATCACTTCAGCAGCCAGCGGAATATCGGCGGTAATAACCAGATCATTTTCCTGTAAATGTTTGACAATGTAATTATCAGCCACATCAAAACCGCCAGAGACCTGCACCGCCTTGATGACCTTGGAGGGAGGTACGGTTAAAAACTGATTGGCAACCAGCGTTAGCGGCACCTGTTTTCGTTCCGCCGCGCGGAATAAAATATCCTTAACCATATTAGGACAAGCGTCCGCATCGACCCAAATTCTCATTATGTAACCCTTGGCCCCGTTAATTTAGCTGCAAACTTTAATATAGTGCGTTATAATGCGCTGATATACAAAACATTTCTCCGCGCTATCCGCGCATTCTATATTTCCAACAGGTAAATCCATGTCCAATGATGTTTCAACATTTCCCTCTTTTAGTGATTTAGCCCTGATTGAACCGGTGCTAAGAGCACTGAAAGATGTCGGTTATGAAACACCCTCACCCATACAAGCACAAACCATCCCGCTCCTACTGCAAGGCAAAGACGTCCTGGGGCAAGCACAAACAGGAACCGGCAAAACCGCCGCGTTTGCATTACCCATTTTGTCACGCATCGACCTGAAGCAAAAAGACCCGCAAGTGCTGGTGTTGGCGCCAACCCGCGAACTGGCCATTCAGGTGGCGGAAGCGTTTCAACGTTATGCCGCGCATTTAAAAGGCTTCCATGTGCTGCCCATCTACGGCGGACAGGACTACAGCACCCAATTACGCCAGCTGAAGCGCGGCGCTCACGTGGTGGTCGGCACGCCTGGCCGGGTCATGGATCATATGCGTAAAGGCACGCTTAACCTGAAAGGGCTCGGCTATCTGGTTCTTGATGAAGCCGATGAAATGCTGCGCATGGGCTTTATTGACGACGTGGAATGGATTCTTGAACAAATCCCCGAACAAAGACAAATCGCGCTGTTTTCAGCGACCATGCCTACGGTGATCCGCAAGATCGCTCAGCAATACCTGCATGAACCCGAGCATGTCACCATCAAAGTCACCACCACATCGGCTGAAAACATACGCCAACGCTATTGGCTGGTCAGCGGCATACACAAACTGGACGCACTGACCCGCATCCTGGAAGTCGAAACCTTTGACGGCATGATTATCTTCGTCAGAACCAAAACCGCAACCGTTGAACTGGCGGAAAAGCTGGAAGCGCGCGGTTATTCGGCAGCCGCGATTAACGGCGACATGTCTCAAGCACTTCGGGAACGCGCTATCGCCAACCTGAAAAACGGCAAACTGGATATTTTGATAGCGACTGACGTTGCCGCGCGCGGACTGGACGTAGACCGCATCACCCACGTCGTCAACTATGACATTCCTTACGATACCGAATCCTATGTTCACCGTATCGGCAGAACAGGACGCGCGGGCCGCACCGGCGACGCCATCCTGTTTATCGCTCCCAGGGAAAGAAATCTGCTGAATAATATCGAAAGGGCGACCAAGCAAAAAGTTGAAGAAATGGGCTTGCCTTCAACGGAAGTCATTAACAATAAACGCATTTCCCGTTTCAAACAGAACATTACCGACACCCTGGCCGCCGAAGAGCTGAGCTTTTTCAGCCAATTGATAGAGCAATACCAGCAGGAACACAATGTCAGCGCGTTGGAAATAGCAGCCGCACTGGCAAAACTGGTTCAGGGCGATACGCCGCTGTTAATGCAAAACCCGCCGAAAAGATCCAAAGACAGCCGGGACGACAGGCCGTCAAGAGATAGAGACGACAGATCATCGAGATCCGACAGGCCTCAAAAAGACCGCAAACCAAAGCGCGTCTTCGAGGGTGGAGCGAATATTGAAATGGAAATGTATCGCATTGAAGTCGGTCATAACCACGGCGTAAAACCCGGCAATATCGTTGGCGCCATAGCCAATGAAACAGGCATCGACGGCGACCATATCGCCCGCATCAGAATACAAGACAACTACAGCACCGTTGAATTACCGGCAGGTATGCCGAAGGAACTGTTTCAGGAACTGAAAAAAGTCAGGGTAGCCGGCCAGCAACTTAACATATCCAAAATGGATGAAAGTGCTAAAAAAGCGGCGAAAACCGACGATGACGCGAGAAAAGTGGATAAAAGCAAAAAAAGAGTAGGTTCGACATCCAGACGGGCCAAACCGAAAGCCGGCGAATAACCTACAGCTCTACTGGCCGCCTCCCCGTTATCATTCATTTCAGGAGTCCAAAGTTTGCTTTGGACTCCATCATTGATCGCATCCGCGCCGCTTGGTCGATATTAATCGACCCGCTTACTACTGATTCCAGATACAAACCCCGCCCGCTTTTTCAATCGCTTCCAGGCGCTGTTGATGGGCGTTTAATTCCTCCTCCGTGCAGCGGACGACCTTTAAGGGAGGACGATCCGCCGATAAATATTTAATCCCACTGTTTACAATCACCTCTTCCGGCCTTGCCTGCCCCTCATCCAGCAACGAAGACTGTCCGCCGGTCATCAACAAAAACACATCGGCCAGAATTTCAGCATCCAGCAAAGCGCCATGCAGCTCCCGGTGACTGTTATCGATGCTGTAGCGTTTACACAGCGCATCCAGACTGTTACGCTGCCCCGGATGTTTTTTTCTGGCGTAGGTCAGCGTATCGAATACTTTGCTGTAATCGGTGACTGTTCCTGTGCCATTATTCAACAGTGAAAATTCATAATTAATAAAGCCGACATCAAACGGCGCATTATGAATGACCAGCTCGCCCCCCTGAATAAACGCAATAAAATCCTTCACGACGCTCGCAAAGACCGGCTTATCCTCTAAAAACTCATTAGTGATGCCGTGAACCTCAATAGCCCCGTCATCAATGACGCGCTCGGGATTAATATAAGTATGAAAGCGCTTGCCCGTTAAGCGGCGATTAACCACCTCCACGCAACCTATCTCGATAATCCTGTGCCCTTCCTGCGGATTTAACCCGGTCGTTTCGGTATCGAGAACGACCAGCCGATTTGTAAATGTTCTTTTGTCCACTAGCCACCTTGAGCTTTATTAATCATCGTTTAAGTATAAATTTTTTAACCCGGCATTACTTATTAATTTTTCAAATCCAGGCACTTGAGAAGTTTGGTCACTATTCTTTAATATTTTTCTGTTAGAATTTGGTCATATCGACACGGCGGATTAAAGCCGGCAAACTCGAATAACGTTATTTTTCGGCATATTACAGAAGACATTGTTATGACTATCAAGAAAATCCAACCCGATAAAAGCAAGCTGGATAAAATCGTGACCGATGCACGGCGCAATCAGGAACTCAGGGAGCAATCTTACCGCGGCCAGGCTCTTAAGCTATACCCTTGGGTCTGCGGCCGTTGCGCCCGCGAATTCGACCATAAAAACTTGACCGAATTGACCGTACATCATAAAAACCATAACCACGACGACAACCCGTCCGACGGCAGCAACTGGGAATTATTATGCCTTTATTGCCATGACAACGAACACTCAAGATACGAAGAAACCCGTTTTGGCGGCTCGGCAGCAGGCAAATCGACTGCGCCTGCCGCCACTCACAATCCATTTGCAGATCTAAAATCCCTGCTAAATAAATAAGCCGGTCGCAAAAATAAGGAGTTGCCGGAATCAAAGATTCTCAATCAATACATCCGCAAACTCGCTGCATTTGACTTCTGTAGCCCCATCCATCAACCGGGCAAAATCATACGTCACCCGTTTACTGGAGATAGCGGCATCCATCGCATTAATGATCGCATCGGCGGCCTCGGTCCAACCCAAATAGCGCAGCATCATTTCGCCGGACAGGATTAGCGAGCCCGGATTGACCTTGTCCATATCGGCATACTTGGGCGCCGTTCCGTGCGTAGCCTCAAACACAGCAGTACCGGTTTGATAGTTGATATTGCCGCCGGGCGCAATGCCGATACCGCCGACTTGCGCGGCCAAGGCATCGGACAAATAGTCGCCGTTCAAATTCAAGGTGGCGATCACATCGAAGTCCTCGGGCCGGGTCAAAACCTGCTGCAAGGTGATATCCGCGATCGCATCTTTAATAAAAATGCGGCCTTTTGCCAAGGCCTCGGCCTGCACCTTGTTTGCCGCCTCTACGCCGAACTCGGCGCGGGTTTTCTCCCAGTGTCCCCAGGTATAAATCTGCTCGGGATATTCGCGTTCCGCCAACTCATAAGCCCATTTACGAAACGCCCCTTCGGTGTATTTCATGATATTGCCTTTATGGACAATCGTCAGTGATTTGCGCTTATTGGCGATCGCATAATCGATAGCCGAACGAACCAGACGCTCCGTGCCTTCCCGCGACACCGGTTTTACGCCTATGCCCGAAGATTCCGGGAAACGGATTTTTGCGTATTGCTTGGGAAAGTTCTCTTTCAGCAGATTCAGGAAAATCTTTGCCTCATCGCCGCCCTGTTCAAACTCGATACCGGCGTAGATGTCCTCGGTATTTTCCCTGAATATGACCATATCGACAGCTCCGGGATTTTTCACCGGCGAGGGTACGCCCTTAAACCATCTGACCGGACGTAAACACACATACATATCCAGTAACTGGCGCAAAGCTACATTAAGGGAGCTGATACCGCCGCCTACCGGTGTGGTTAACGGGCCTTTAATGGATACCAGATAGTTTTTGCAGGCCTCGACCGTTTCATCGGGAAGCCAGGTATCAAACAGCCGGTTAGCCTTTTCTCCTGCATACACTTCCATCCAGTGAATTTTCTTTTGCCCGGAATAGGCGCTTGCAACGGCCGCGTCCAAAACGCGGACGGCGGCACGCCAAATATCCGGCCCTGTACCGTCGCCCTCGATAAAAGGAATAATCGGATTATCCGGCACCACAAGCTTGCCGTTTTGTACGGTAATCGCGCTGCCGTTTGGGGGTGGATTGAGCGTGAAACTAGCCATAACAACTCCTTCAAATAACATTGAGTAATGCTGCATAAGGTAGCGACGTCGAACCGCACCAACAGTAGGCGCATTAGACGACGTCTCCACGGACTTTTTTCATCATAACAAAAGCACGCCGATTTGCATCATTTAAGCAGGGCAATCGCGCTTAAATTATTCCGATGATACGAAGTAAATAATCATTGTCCCATCCGGCCTTTAACCGTTTGATCTTGATACCGACTTTAGACGTTTTTTCAGCCTTGATCA
>NZ_JAZGVT010000026.1:0-29288 GCF_036440755.1 Methylobacter sp. Wu8
CCCCAGTACTTTGTAACTTAGGATCGTGCATAAATTAATTTAGGCAACTACCATGAAGAGCATGAAGACTTAAACCTTTCATGCCGCTTCATGTCCTTCATGGTTAAAAAATGAAAAATCAAACTTGCTCAAGTTATTTCATGCACGTTCCTAAGCTACGACATCACAAAAAAACGCAAAGGACGGAGCTGCAAACTCCGTCTCGCATGGTCTGTGATCAGGATGAATGGACGCCTGGAATTACTCCTCTGACGTTACATTGATGCGTTTTGGCTTAATGGCTTCCCGCTTGGGAATGATTATTTCCAGCACGCCGAGTTTGCATTTTGCATTGATTGCATCGCCATCGGCAGAATCGGGCAGGCTAAAACGGCGGTAAAAAGAACCGGATGTTCTTTCGACCCGTTTATAACCTTCTTTTTCGGTTTTGACTTCGGTTTCTTTTTGGCCTTTTACGGTCAAAACACCGGCTTCCATGCTGACTTCGATGTCTTCCGGCTTGACCCCCGGAATGTCGGCATGGATGACAAATTTGTCGGCTTCTTCTTTTATATCGACCGCGGGCGCCCATTCGGCGGTTGCAACCGAGCCTTCACCGGCTTTTTCATCTTGCGAAAGCGACAGTTCTCTTTGTAATTGATTCAGTAAACCCCAAGGTTCATAACGTATGATAGCCATTTTTCGTCTCCTAAAGATTAATGATTTAATGCAATAACAAACTTAAAAACGATGATTCGTCTTCACCGGAATAAATGGGGGCAACGATTTATTTGTCAAGTGGGTTGATTTTAAATTTAAACGTTACTGGCCCGAACCGGTCAGAAGGCTTGCCCGATAGGCGCGCATTAGGGCGACAAACGCCAGGAAATCGTACAAGCCGTGAATGATGATAGGGATTAATAAATTTCTGTCGCCGCCATAATCCAGGGATAAGCTTAAATAGATCCCCACTAAAGCCGCCAACACGGCATAAAGCGGGGTTACGGCATGAACCAAGCCAAAAATAATATTGCTGCCGATCAAAGCTGCGGGTACTCCCCAGGACGATTCCATCCAGGGCTGAATGACGCCGCGAAACAGCAGCTCTTCCGATAGTCCGGCAATCGCCGCCAGTATGAACAAGTCGGTCCAGTGGTAACGATGCAAACTGGGGCCTAGGGTCTGAAACAGCATGTTCTTGATTTTTATGACCGGCTCCGCCTGTATCTGCTCCAGGAGCAGGAACATTAAGAATAAAGGTATTGTCCCTATCACGCCGCAAGCGATGGCCGATTCTGAAAAATTCAGGTCAGCGAAAGGGTTGATGTTTGCGATCCAGCCTAAAACGGCTGCGACCGGGATCAGCGACGCTTCAAAAGAACAGGCCTTTTTAAAAAAATCATCGGGGTGGAACGAGGATTGATTCATTTGTATTATTCGATCGGTAAGAAAAAGCCATTCTAATCAAAAATGGTTAGAATGGGCGTTTTGATTGACTACTGCGACTGACAATATGCTGTGTTTTATTTATAAAAGCCTGAAAAAAGAAAATCTTTATTTGTATGTCGATAAAAAAGACGATTTTTCAAAGGTGCCGGAAGCGCTGTTCAACAGCTTTGGCAAGATGGAATTTGTGATGGATTTGGAGCTGACGCCGGAACGCAAACTGGCCAAGGAAGACGCTGCAAAAGTAATCGACAGTCTGACGGCGAAAGGTTTTTTTGTGCAGCTGCCGCCGATCAATCTGCCCGCGCCGTTGAAAATTCAATAGTTCTCACGCAAGAACATCCGAAAGTTACGCATTTTTGCTCACCACGAAGAACACGAAGAAAAAACAGGTAAAAAACTTCGTGCTCTTCGTGTCTCGGCAACTGCTCCCTGCGTTGCTCTACCTCCTGCGGCCATGCAGTCGTTCGTGGTGAATTATTAAACCTGCTTACGCTTTCGGCAAGGTAACGCCTGTCTGGCCCTGGTACTTGCCGCCCCGGTCTTTGTAAGAGGTCTCGCAAACTTCGTCGCCGCCGAAAAACAACATTTGCGCCACGCCTTCATTGGCATAGATTTTTGCGGGCAGTGTCGTGGTATTGGAAAACTCCAGCGTCACGTGGCCTTCCCATTCGGGTTCCAGCGGGGTGACATTCACGATAATGCCGCATCTGGCATAGGTCGATTTGCCCAGGCAAATCGTCAGTACGTCACGGGGAATGCGGAAGTATTCGACCGTTCTGGCTAACGCAAACGAGTTTGGCGGAATAATGCAGACATCGGACTTAACATCGACAAAGCTGTTGGAATCGAAGTCTTTGGGATCGACGATAGCGGAATTGATATTGGTGAAAATCTTGAATTCGTCCGAGCACCGCACATCGTAGCCGTAACTGGAGGTGCCGTAGGAAATGACCCGGCCGCGTTCCGAATCCCTGATCTGCCCGCTCTCAAACGGCTCGATCATGCCCTGTTGTTCCGCCATGCGGCGTATCCACTTGTCCGACTTAATGCTCATGGAGTATTACTACCTGATTGATTTAAAAAGGCGGATTTTAACACAGAACTTCATAACTTCTCATTAGCCACAGGCGACACAAGAACCAAGCGTGGAATGACGGTAAACAGGCGATTAAGAGTTGTTTATTCACCACGAACGACTGCATGGACAGATATTTGCTCCTGCAATATCTGCATTTCCCACATCCCTGTGGGTCATGCAGGAGGTAGAGCAACGCATGGAGCGGTTGCCGAGACACGAAGGACACGAAGTTTGATGTTTTTTCTTCGTGCTCTTCGTGTCTTCGTGGTGAAAAGCTTTTTTATATTACGTGTTCTGTACGACAATCTTGGGGAACTTCGTAGTGAAATCCTTGGCCTTCAGCGCCAATCGCGCCGCTGTCTTGCGGGCGATTTGCTTGTAAATTTGCGCTGGCCTTCCATTCGGGTCGGCCACCACGGTCGGTCTGCCGCTATCTGCAAATTGCCGGATATTAATGTCCAAAGGCAGGGAGCCCAGGAACTCGATTCGGTTGCGTTCGGCCATCGCAAGGCCGCCGCCCTCGCCGAATATGGCTTCTTCATGGCCGCAGTTGCTGCAAATATGGATGCTCATGTTTTCAACCAGGCCCAGTACCGGCACATGGACTTTCTCGAACATCCCCAGGCCGCGCTGGGCGTCGATCAACGCAATATCCTGCGGCGTGGTGACGATGATCGCGCCGCTGACCGGAATCTGCTGGGACAGGGTCAGCTGAATATCGCCGGTGCCGGGCGGCAAATCGATAACCAGGTAATCCAGGTTGTCCCAGTTGGTGTCCTTCAGCAGTTGCTGCAAGGCCGTGGTGACCATCGGGCCGCGCCAGATCATGGCTTGATCGGCCTCGACCAGATAGCCGATGGAAATCGTCTGTACGCCGTAAGCGACCTTGGGCATCATGGTTTTCTGGTCCTTGCTTTCGGGAAGGCCTGAAAGTCCCAGCATCATCGGGATGCTGGGGCCGTAAATGTCCGCATCCAGGATGCCGACATTAGCGCCTTCCGCGGCCAGAGCCAGGGCCAGGTTGACCGCCGTCGTCGATTTGCCGACGCCGCCTTTGCCGGACGCCACGGCGATAATATTTTTGACGTTGGGCAGCGGTTTCAATGCCTGTTGCACGGCATGGGAAACGATTTTTACGCTGATCTCGACGCTGATATTGCCGATGCCGGCAAGCGTCTTCAGGTGTTCTTCAACCGCCGCTTTAAGTTCGGGTATATAACTTCTGGCGGGGTAGCCCAGCTCCAGTTTAACGCCGACGTTGCTGCCATCGATCTCGATGGCTTTGACCGATTTTGCGGAAACCAGATCGGTTCCATTGTTGGGATCGATGAATGTTTGCAGAAGATTCTCTACATCAGCCTTTTCGATGCTCGCCATGCCCATGCTCCTAATTGTCAATAAAATGCGCCCGATCAATAACCAAGCGATTAAGTCAAGATAGCGTTCATTCTACCGATTACCCTGCGACAATGCACTTTTTAGCTGCGCAGCTTGCGTTTATTTTATGCCATAATAACCAGCTAATTTTGCCTTCGAATTGCTAGAGCTTTTACACTATGTCAGATAGAAAAATTCTCGTCACCAGCGCGCTGCCTTACGCCAACGGCCCGATTCACCTCGGTCATCTGGTTGAATACATTCAAACGGATATTTGGGTGCGTTTTCAAAAACAACGCGGCAACCTCTGCTATTACGTTTGCGCGGATGACACCCACGGCACGCCGATCATGCTCAGGGCGGATCGGGAAGGCATTACCCCGGAACAATTGATCGCCCAGGTCGGCAAAGAGCATCTGGCCGACTTTACCGAGTTCAGCGTGGCGTTCGATAATTACCACAGCACCCATTCCGAAGAAAATAAAGCCTTCTCGTCGCTGATCTACGAACGTCTGCGCGATGCCGGACACATCAGTTCGCGCAGCATTACCCAGGCCTATGATCCGGTTAAGAACATGTTCTTGTCCGACCGCTTTATCAAAGGCGAATGCCCCAAATGCGGCGCGCTCGATCAATATGGTGACGGCTGCGAAGTGTGCGGTACAACCTATGCGCCGACCGAACTGAAAAACGCGGTGTCGGCGATTTCAGGCGCCAAGCCCGTCGATAAAGAGTCCGTGCATTATTTCTTCGATCTGGCCAACTTTAGCGACATGTTGCGCGAGTGGACGAATGCAGGACACTTGCAGCCCGAAGTCAGCAACAAACTGGCCGAATGGCTGGACGGCGGCTTGCAGCAATGGGACATAAGCCGCGATGCGCCGTATTTCGGCTTTGAAATCCCCGATGCGCCGGGCAAGTATTTTTATGTCTGGCTGGATGCGCCGATCGGCTACATGGCCAGCTTTAAAAACCTGTGCGACAAGCAGGGCTTGGATTTTAATGAATTCTGGTCCAAAAACAGCGACGCCGAGCTATACCATTTCATCGGCAAAGACATCATCTATTTCCACGCCTTATTCTGGCCTGCGATGCTGAGCGGCGCGCATTTTCGGACGCCCAGCGCGATTTTCGCGCACGGTTTTTTAACCGTGAACGGCGAAAAAATGTCCAAATCGCGCGGCACCTTTATCAAAGCCAGAACTTATCTGGATCATCTGAATCCCGAATACCTGCGCTATTATTTTGCCGCCAAGCTCAGCGCCGGCGTCGATGACATCGATTTGAATTTCGACGATTTCAGCCAACGGGTTAATTCCGACCTGGTCGGCAAAGTGGTCAACATCGCCAGCCGTTGCAGCGGCTTTATCGCCAAACGCTTTGATAATAAGCTGTCCGATCACTGTTCGGAACTCGCCTTATTCCGTCAATTCGTTAATGACAGCGTATACATTGCCAAACTTTATGAGGGCCGCCAATTCGGGGCTGCCATGCGCGAAATCATGGCGGCGGCAGATAAAGCCAACCAGTATATCGATGAGAAAAAACCTTGGCTGATCGCCAAGGAAGAAGGCAAAGATCAAGAGCTGCACGAAGTCTGCACGATGGGGCTCAACCTGTTCCGGTTGTTGGTCGTTTATTTAAAACCGGTGCTTCCTGTGTTGGCAGGCAATGCGGAAAGCTTTTTAAACATTGCATCTCAACCTTGGCCGGTGATAGGGATTACTGAGCCTTTGTTAAGTCATGCCATCAATGAATTCAAACCATTGATGACGCGGGTTGAGGCCGATAAAATCGCGGCGATTATCGAGGCGTCCAAAGAAAATCTGGAAAAAACCGCCGAAGCTCCGAAGGCTAAAAAATGCGAACCGATTGCCGACACGATCGAGTTTGAAGATTTCGCCAAACTGGATTTGCGTATCGCCAGAATCCTCAAGGCCGAGCACGTCGAAGGCGCGGACAAGTTGTTGCAGTTGACCGTGGACATCGGCGATGAAACCCGCAACATCTTTGCCGGGATTAAATCCGCTTACAGCCCGGAAGATTTGGAAGGGAAACTGACCCTGGTCATCGCCAATCTTGCGCCGAGGAAAATGCGTTTCGGCCTGTCCGAAGGCATGGTGCTGGCCGCAGGACCCGGCGGCAAGGATATTTGGATTTTGAGCCCTGATGAAGGGGCTCAGCCGGGGATGCGGGTTAAGTAATAATGAAGATCTCTCACTTAAGAGGGAGATACGCGTAAGGCTTAACCGTTCGTCCTGAGCTTGTCGAAGGATGGACGGTTAAGCCGATCATGGTTCGACCAGACTCTCCTGAGCCTGGTCGAAGGACTCACTACGAACGGCTTAACCTTAAACTGCGCTGTGTTAAGTTGGTAGCCATGATGAGTTTGTCAAATCGGCCAGACTAATACCCGGAATATGCCTGTTTCACTTGAAAATCCCACATTGATTGACCAAATAAACGCCTTACTGCCGCAAACCCAATGCGGGCAATGCAGCTTCCAAGGTTGCCGCCCATACGCCGAGGCCATCGCCTCGGACGCGGCGGACATCAACCAGTGTCCGCCGGGCGGTGACGAGAGCATACGCGATCTGGCCGATTTATTGGGCGTCCCCACCAAACCGCTGAATACCGAATTCGGCGTACACAAGCCTGCAAGCGTCGCGTTTATTATCGAAGAAGACTGCATCGGCTGCACCAAATGCATCGCCGCTTGTCCGGTCGATGCGATATTGGGCGCGTCAAAATTCATGCACACGGTTATTGCCTCGGAATGCACCGGCTGTGAATTATGCGTAGCGCCTTGCCCGGTCGATTGCGTCGTCATGCAGCTCGCACCGCCCAGCAATACCGAAAGGAGTCGGGCGCAAAAATCCGCACAGGCAAAACGGCGCTACGATGCGCGCTGTTTGCGTAAGGAACAGGAAGAGGCTGAAAAAGCGGAGCGTGCGAAGAAGAAAAAACTGGCATTGCTGAAAATGCAGGCGGCGAAGAAATAGGAGGGCGTAGGGCCGGGGAGATGAGTGTAATTCCGTTACTCCGACCCGATCAAAATGGCATGGGTGAGAAAGCCGGTTTTCGTTGTCTCTCGAACCGGCTACAGAATTTTGTGCTCTCGGTAGTCAATTTTCAGGCCACATCCCGCATGGGCCGAATGTGAGGGCTGGGAAGTGTGCGGCCTTCGGTTTCAAAGTGACTAATAACATCTTCAACGACCTCGCATAATTCGCTGTACAGCTTCACCGGATCATCTCCGTGGATACCGGTAATTAGATCAGGGCATTTTCCAATGTATATTTGGTCTTCCTCACTCCACTCTACCCACTTGTGGTACAGATCGCTTTTTTTCATAGTTTCACCCGTTCCAAAGCTTGCGCAATATGCTTTTCTTGATAAAGCTTTGCATCTTCGCCAATATGTCCGCTTATAGTTACAGAACCGGCATAGTTCTTATGTGCAAATTTACGGTGCGAACCTTTGCCTCCACCGGAAATTTCATAAAACCCAGCGTTTTTTAAATCTTGTATAAGCTCTCTGATTTTTCTAGGCATTTTGTAGGCCTGAATTTAAAGCAACTTGGATTTTAAAGTTAGTGTTTATGATTGTCTAACTAAAAAAGTGGCGGCGGGACGGGCTAAGCTGTTCAGCCCGCCGGGTCGTGCGTGGTTCAAATATAACGGCGACGTCAAATGCTTGGGTCGGGGTTGCAAACCCCGACCCGCTTGGAGGAGAAATAGTATAGTGATCAGGTTGGGGTGGGTGCAATCCAGTTACCATAACCTGATCAAAAAAGTGTCAGTCTACAGGATTAACCTTAATTTTCCTTTGCCAACAAATAACCACTAACACCTTTTATGTTCTTCTGTTTAAATACAAGAGTTCCGCCTTTTGATTTTGGCCAAATAGATTTTAACTTTTCGTCTGCGTAAATCTCATTAACGCCGCCCGATAATTTTGCAGCATAGTACACACAACTCCCGATTACTTTTGCTTGCTTATCTTCCCCTAAGCCAACAAGTGAAACGATGGCTTTGCTAAATGCCATTCCAGCACCTATATTAATAGGGGGAAGGTTATATCTCATCGACAAAGCATCATTAATAATTTGTCTCGTGTCTGACAAGCAATTTTTAGCCGCATTATGTGCTGAATATATTGCATCTGCTCTTCCTTCTGTAGCTGGAACTTGAAAAAGTGCTAGAACACCATCTCCCAAGTATTCTGTGACTTTTCCATTACTAAATTCAATTGTTTGAGCAATAGCGGGCAACAATGCTGATGTCTCATAATAAACTCGCTTTAGTTCCGATACTTTTGCTGTTTTCTTGCTTAAACTACATAATAAATGCTTGCTTGACTCTCTCATATCTACAACACAAGCAATGAATTCATCAATAATTGGATTGTTTTCGTTGACTAAAGGATGGCTAGGAATCATGGAGGAAACAGTCAGTGCCGAATCAAAAACCATTGCTTCTGTTGAGATTGACTCAGCAAGGGTAATATCACCATCGACAACGCTCCATATACTTTCAGCTCTATCAAGTGAAACTTCAACTAGATTGGAAATCTTTTTTTTCTGCTCAGAATTTAACATAAATGGGTGCTATTAAACGATAATAGTTACAGAAATCTTGAATAGATATATGTAAAAAAACCTGTAAACAACCAAACAAGTGTCACATTTGCGCTGAAATTAAATCTACATATTTTAATTTCTCGAATGTATATTAATTTCATCTGCTCAAGAATCAATTCTTTTGCAATTTCTGTTTCATTGTCTGAAAAGTCTGCATAATGTGTTAAAACATCCTTAGAAGCTTTCAACACATCTCTATTAAAAAAGACATCAAGAATACTTGTAGTAAATAAATATTTACCATAATAAATTCCTTTAAAGCTAGATGAATTTATTATGTGGTTACTTGGATTATCAATCGCACTAACCGCCCTAATTATAGAAACTAATGAAAAAGCCCATGATAAAATGAAAATTATTATAATAACAATAGAATATTTATAACCATTTTTTATGATGTGTTCAATATGTGAAGAAATATTTCCAAGCATGGTAAATGGCACACAAAGAATAACTAGCAAAGCTGCAATTTTTGTATCAATAGCTCTTATGGTTTCCTGAATATCAAGAATTGAATCTTTAATGAAAGAAATTTTATTTTTCATCCTAGTTCCTTGCACAATAAGCCTAGCGAATATTAGTTATCCTGATAGACGCAAAACATTGCATCATTTGTTTGTCTAAATAACGTGTAAAAATTAAGAATCATTGTTATTTCATGCTGTTGTGTGAATTCAGTGCTTCCTAAATAAATTTAGATGGCAGCACATAAAATCACGGGAATTCAAGCATATCCACTCACAAAGGCCGCTGATAATAAACCTAAACGCTAGACACCGCAAATACCCGTCTGTCTAACCAGAAAATCCCCAACTATTCAACAAAATATGGGTTTCGCTCGCGCTCTACCCATCCTACGCTGTATAATGCGCGGTTATTTTTCACAGAGTTATAAGGTGTGGTCTATGCAAATTCTCCAGGAAGCGCTGACGTTTGATGATGTTTTATTAGTGCCTGCGCACTCGACTGTGCTGCCACGCGACGTAGAGATGAAGACCCAGCTGACGCGGGGCATTACGCTGAATATCCCTCTGGTTGCGGCGGCAATGGATACGGTGACCGAAGCCCGGCTGGCGATTGCGATTGCCCAGGAAGGCGGCATCGGCATTATTCATAAGAATATGACCGCCGAGCAGCAGGCGCGCGAAGTCCAGAGCGTTAAAAAATACGAGAGCGGGGTGATTAAAGATCCGATCACGGTTTCGCCGGATGTGAGCATTCGGGACGTTATCAAATTAACCCGAGCCAAAAATATTTCCGGTGTGCCGGTGGTTGACGGCGATGAATTGGTCGGCATCGTGACCAGCCGCGATTTGCGCTTTGAGACGCGCTTTGACGAGCCGGTTTCAAAAGTCATGACGCCCAAAGAGCGGTTGATTACGGTTAATGAAAATGCCGATCGTAAAGAAGCGATTGCGCTGCTGCATGAACATCGCATCGAAAAAGTGCTGGTGGTTAATGGTGCATTCCATTTGCGCGGCATGATCACGGTAAAGGACATTCAGAAAGCCAAGGATTACCCGTTGGCCTGTAAAGACGAACACGAGCAGTTGCGGGTCGGTGCGGCCATAGGTACCGGGCAGGGTACCGAAGAGCGCGTCGCGGCCCTGGTTGAAGCCGGTGTGGATGTGATTATCGTCGACACGGCGCACGGCCACTCCCAAGGCGTATTGGACAGGGTGCGTTGGGTCAAGCAAAACTATCCTCAGGTGCAGGTGATCGGCGGCAATATTGCGACGGCTGAGGCGGCGCTGGCCTTGGTTGAAGCGGGCGCGGATGGCGTTAAGGTCGGCATCGGTCCCGGTTCTATCTGCACGACCCGTATTGTCGCCGGTGTCGGTGTGCCGCAAATTACCGCAGTCAGTAATGTCGCCGATGCGTTAAAAGGAACCGGTGTGCCGTTGATTGCCGATGGCGGTATCCGCTATTCCGGCGATGTCGCCAAAGCGCTGGCTGCCGGAGCCTATGCGGTGATGTTGGGCGGCATGTTTGCCGGTACCGAGGAAGCGCCGGGCGAGGTTGAGCTGTTTCAGGGCCGGTCTTATAAATCGTATCGCGGCATGGGTTCGCTGGGCGCGATGGCGCAGCAGCAAGGTTCCAGCGACCGCTATTTTCAGGAAGAAACCGAGCTGGTCGAAAAATTGGTGCCGGAAGGCATTGAAGGCCGGGTGCCTTATAAAGGCAGCTTGCTCGCGGTTATTCATCAGTTGCTGGGCGGCATTCGCGCCAGCATGGGTTACACGGGCAGCCAAACCATTGCGATCATGCATGAGAAAGCGCAGTTCGTGCGGGTGACCAGCGCCGGTATGCGGGAAAGCCATGTGCATGATGTGACCATTACTAAAGAAGCGCCTAATTACAGGATGGAGTGAGTTTAGGCTAAAGACGAAAGGCGAAGGGCTAAAGGTTAGGATTGATCTAATTTGAAGCACGGTTTTTTCGCCTTTCGTCCTTCGCCCTTCGCCCTTAACCTTTCGCCTGATCTAAAAGAGTTCTATCGTGAAACAACAATCCCCAAACATCCATACCCACAAAATCCTGATTCTGGATTTCGGCTCGCAATATACCCAATTGATCGCGCGCCGTATTCGTGAAATCGGCGTTTATTGCGAAATTTATTCCTGCGAATGCGACGCCGAACAAATCAAAAAATTCGTGCCCAACGGCATTATCTTGTCCGGCGGCCCGGAAACGGTAACCAGCGGCGATACGCCGAGAGCGCCGCAGATCGTTTTCGAATTGGGCGTTCCGGTGCTGGGCATCTGCTACGGCCTTCAAACCATGACCGAGCAATTGGGCGGCAAGGTTGAAAGCTCCGATCATCGCGAGTTCGGTTATGCGCAAATCAGGGCTCGCGGCCATTCAAAATTACTGGCCGGCATCGAGGATCATTTATCGCCGGAAGGCTATGGCCTGTTGGATGTCTGGATGAGTCACGGCGACCGCGTGGTCGATCTGCCGGCCGGCTTTACGCTGATTGCCAGCTCGGACGGCGCGCCGATTGCCGGTATCGCCAATGAAGACAAAGGCTTTTACGGTTTGCAGTTTCATCCTGAAGTGACTCATACCAAGCAAGGCGGTCGAATATTGTCGCGTTTTGTGCTGGAAATTTGCGGCTGTGAGGCTTTGTGGACGTCCAGCAATATTATCGAAGACAGTATCGAGGTCGTTCGTAAAACGGTCGGCACCGATCATGTGGTTTTGGGGCTGTCCGGCGGCGTCGATTCGTCGGTTGTCGCCGCGTTGTTGCACAAGGCCATTAAAGACCAGTTGACCTGCGTTTTTGTCGATACCGGCTTGCTGCGCCTGCACGAAGGCGACCAAGTGATGGCGACTTTTGCTGAGCACATGGGCGTTAAAGTGATCCGGGTGGACGCCGAGCAGCGCTATCTGGACGCCCTGAGCGGTATCACCGACCCGGAACAAAAACGCAAAATCATCGGCGGCCTGTTTATTGAAATATTCGATGAGGAAGCCGCGAAAATTACCGACGCAAAATGGCTGGCGCAAGGTACGATTTATCCCGATGTAATCGAATCGGCCGGTTCCAAAAGCGGCAAGGCGCATTTGATCAAGTCACATCACAATGTCGGCGGCTTGCCGGAAAACATGGTGTTAAAACTGGTTGAGCCGTTGCGTGAGCTGTTCAAGGACGAAGTCAGGAAGTTGGGCGTGGAGCTGGGTTTGCCGGCGGATATGGTTTATCGCCATCCATTCCCTGGCCCCGGTTTGGGCGTCAGGATTTTGGGCGAAGTGAAAAAAGAATATGCCGACTTGCTGCGCCAGGCCGATGCGATTTTCATTGAAGAGCTGTATCGCCATGATCTGTACGACAAGGTCAGCCAGGCGTTCGCGGTATTTTTGCCGGTCAAATCGGTCGGCGTGATGGGCGATGGCCGCCGCTATGATTATGTGATCGCAATACGCGCGGTCGAAACCATCGATTTCATGACCGCGCGCTGGGCGCATTTGCCGTATGAATTTTTGGACTTGATTTCCCGCCGCATTATCAATGAAGTGCCGGGCATTTCCCGCGTCGCTTACGACATCAGCGGCAAGCCTCCCGCAACGATTGAATGGGAATAAACCCTGCAACGGACGAAGCATGGATGCGCCATGCGATCAGGCTGGCAGAGCGGGCCGAGCGGCAGGGCGAAGTTCCGGTCGGCGCTATCGTGGTCAGGGATAATCAATGTATCGCGGAAGGCTGGAATGTCCCGATAGGCAGTCATGATCCGACCGCTCACGCCGAAGTGGTTGCGATGCGAAGCGCCGGCGTAGCCTTGGGAAATTACCGGCTGACCGATGCGACCCTGTATGTGACGCTGGAGCCTTGCGTGATGTGCATAGGCGCGATGAGTCATGCGCGGATTAAGCGGTTGGTGTTCGGCGCCTATGATCCCAAACGGGGCGCGGTGTGCAATGCACTGAGCCTGACCGATGCGAGCTTTTTAAATCACCGGATCAGCTGGGACGGCGGCGTATTGGAAACGGAATGCTCGGAAATGCTGCGGGATTTTTTTAAAGCCAGGCGCTGATGAATAAAAAACTATCACCACGAACGACTGCATGGATGCAGGAGCTAGAGCAACGCAGGAGCAGTTGCCGAGACACGAAGAAAAAGCTAAAAACTTCGTGCCCTTCGTGGTGAATAAAAGACTTTTAAAGCGCCGCCGGATCAATGGTTACCGCTTCATTTTCAGAATCTTCACTGTCCTTGTCCATCGCATTTTTCTTGATCTGGTTTTCCTCGGTCAGCCAGACCAGTAAATCGTAATAGCTGCGAATGTTTTCGACAAACTTAACCGGCTCATAGCCTCTGGCATAGCCGTGTTTGGTTTGTTGGTGCCACTTTTCTTCGGTGAGCAGGGGCAGTCTCTGTTTGACATCCATCCATTTGTCGGGATTTTCGCCCTGTTTTTTTGTTAATGTCCTGGCGTCTTCAAGATGGCCCAAGCCGACATTGTATGAGGCTAACGCAAACCAGGTACGGTCGGGTTCCGGGATTTGCTCGGGGATGATCTTGATTCGTTGTTGAAAATACCGTGCAGCCCCGTCAATGCTTTGAGCCGGATCGGTACGATTGTTGATGCCGAGTTCTGCGGCGGTGTCGTTGGTCAGCATCATAATGCCCTCGACGCCGGTCGGGGATGCGGCTTTGTCCAGCCAGTGGGATTCCTGGTAGCCGATTGCGGCCAGTAAGCGCCAATCTATATGGTATTGCGCCGCCGCCGAATTGAAATATTTCTGATACAGCGGAAGTCTGCTTTTTTGATGCTGGCGGAATTTGCAGTTGCCGATATAGCTTAAGCTGCTGGTATGCCCGTAATGTTTTTCGAGTAGTTGATCGAGCGTCTTATCCTTTTTTATGCGACCGAAGAAACGTACAACTTCATCGTACAAACTGTTGTCGTCCGATGGGCTTAACGCCCAAGCCAGTTGGCGGGGTTCGGAAATGTCGAAAGCAATGTTAAGTTTGGGATAAAAACGGCTGATCAAAATGGTCTGGTTTGAATCGGCTACGGTGTAATCGATAAGTCCTTCGTTGACCAGATACAGCAAGCCTTCGGTATCCAGTTCGTCGTTGACATTCCAGGCCAGCTCGGGCGTGTCCTGCTTTAGATAGGTCAGGCTGTCGATGTGGCTGGTGCTTTTGGCAACCTCGATAATGCCGTGGGTCAGGCTGCTGACATCGTTTGGGCGGCGAGCGCCTGACCGGTAAATCAGCTGTTCGGTCACTTCATAATAGGCCGGGGCGAAGCGCATTTTTTTGCTGCGCTGCTCGGTGATGGTCAGGCTGGCGGCGGCAATATCGGCCTTGCCTTTGGCAATGCGATTCAGGATGCCGTCGAAGGTGCCGGGAGTTTCAAACTTTACTTTAACGCCTAACTGCTCGGCAAAAAGCATGACCAGATCGTATTCGAGCCCGGTAAAGCCTTCCGGGCTTTCATAATAGGTTGTCGGATCGTTTCTGGTTAATACGTGCAACGTTCCCGCCCGTTTGATTTGCTCCAGTTTGTTGTGCGACAGGAATCCGCTGTCGCAAGCCGTCAGCGAGGCGGTAAAAACAAAGCCGATAATCAGGCCGGGCAGACGAGTCAATATTGCCGGTCGCTTCGGTTCCGTACCGATTGCGACACCTCCGCCGTCCCTGGCAGTCGCAGTTGTTTGTATGCATTGATTAATGCATTGGTTGAGCAATCGTGGCTGTTGATGACTTTGTCGTTTTGCAGCTCCGGCAGGATGACTTTGGCCAAGGTTTTGCCTAATTCCACTCCCATCTGGTCAAATGAATTGATGTTCCAGATGACGCCCTGAACATAAATTTTATGTTCGTAAAATGCAATCAGCGAGCCTAAGGTCTTGGGCGTCAATTTGCTGAATAAAAACGAATTGGACGGTTTATTGCCGTCGAATACTTTGGATGCGACCAATACGGCGTCGGCTTTTTCGTCATCCGATAATTCCTGTTTAACTTCTTCGGCAGTCTTGCCTTTCATCAAGGCTTCCGGCTGGGCGAGAAAGTTTGAAATCAAAATGTCATGATGATCGGGCAGTTTGTATTGACTGTTCGCGGCGGCCAGAAAATCGCAGGGTATCAGTTTGGTGCCCTGATGGATAAGCTGGAAAAAGGCATGTTGGCCGTTGGTTCCGGGTTGTCCCCAAATAATCTGGCCGGTGCTGTAATCTACTTTTTCACCGTTAAGGTCTATGCTTTTGCCGTTGCTCTCCATGTCTCCTTGCTGGAAATAATCGGCGAAATAAAGCATGGACTGGTCGTAAGGCAGCAGGGCGTGGGATTCCGCGTTATAGAAGTTGTTATACCAAATGCCGAGCAAGCCCATGATGACCGGGATGTTCTTTTCAAAAGGCGTGGTGCGAAAATGTTCGTCAACTTCGTAAGCGCCTAGCAAAAGTTCCTCGAAATTATCCATGCCGACATACAAGGCAATAGACAGGCCGATGGCTGACCAGAGAGAATAACGTCCGCCGACCCAATGCCTGAACTCGAACATGTTGGCGGTATCGATGCCGAATGCGGCGACATTCTTGGTGCTTGTAGAGATGGCGACAAAATGCTTGGCGACGGCCTGCGGATCTTTTGCGCTTTCAAGGAACCAGCTTTTTGCCGATTTTGCATTGGTCATGGTTTCTTGCGTGGTAAATGTCTTGGACGCAATCAGAAACAGCGTCGTTTCAGGCGATAAGTGCTTTAGATTTTCAACAAGATCGGCTTGGTCGATATTGGACACAAAATGAACTTTTAATGCTTCGGAAGCATAAGGGGTAAGCGCTCTCGAAACCATCTTCGGTCCCAGGTCGGAGCCGCCGATGCCGATGTTAACGATGTCGGTAATCGACTTGCCGGTATAGCCTTTCCATTCGCCTGAACGGACGCGGTCGCTGAAAGTCCGCATTTGGGCGAGAACGCTGTTGATTTGCGGCATCACATCCTGTCCGTCAACATAAACAGGTTGGTTGCTTCGGTTGCGCAAGGCGGTATGCAGCACGGATCTGTGTTCGGTCTTATTTATTTCAGCTCCTGAAAACATGGCCTTGATTTTTTCGTCCAGCCCGGCATGCTTGGCAAGGTCAATTAGCAAGGGTAGGGTTTGATCGGTTATTCTGTTTTTGGAGTAGTCGAAAAGGATGTCGTTAAAACGGAGGGAGAACTTGTTGTGTCGGTTGTTATCAGCATTAAAGCTGTCGCGGAGCAGGATATTTTTGGTTTCGTTGTGATGTTCTATTAAAGCTGTCCAGGCTGTAGAAGTGGTCAAGGATGACATGCGGTAAAACTCCGTTTGAATAAAGTTGGCTTAAGTCTACGAAAAGCAGGGAAGGATAGCAATCAATAGTACAGCCGCGCATTTACCTAAATGGCATTTGTAGGGCCGGCTTTCCATCAATTCCTTTATTTGGCTAAATTGATGTGCTAGAGTGACCCATTGCTATTAGTCAGAATACAGCGGAAAAAGCTTGTTTTTGATGAGGTCAAAATTAATAGCATTTACATTTTTTCATAATAATAATTTTATCAAAACTGGAAGACATTATGAACAGTACACACATTTTAAGAAAAGGTTTCCTGGTACTTCTGGGATTGTTGTTTTCTGCATCGTTATGGGCGCATGGTGGAGCTGCCGGTACCGATACTGACCAATGTAAATTTGAATTGGAGCCGGGGCATTGGTTGCATTACACCGCTTACCAACCCAACGCGTTCCCCGCTGAAGATTTTTGCGCCAATATTCCGCGTACTGATGAAATGACTTTGCTGGTATTCGATTATCAGGACATGAAATACAGGGATATGTCGGTTGAGTTTGAAGTGACAAAAGAACCTGAAGGAACTCGCGTATTCTTCCTGCCGGCCCAGAAGCATAAAAAAGGTACTGTTGAGTTAAAACTCCCGAATGGCGTGCCTGAGCCGGGCAAATACCTGATCCATATTACGCTGGTTCCTGATTCCGGTCAGAGATTGGATGCGCATATGGGCTTTAAAGCAGGCGGCGGCCAAGCAGTCAGTAAAAACAACATGATGTTGTACGCATTGTTCGCATTTGCGGGTTTATATGTGCTTTATTTGTCACACGCAGGTTTCAAAAGCAAAGTGGATGAAATCATAGCGAAAATTAAAGGCTAACAGGCACGGCTTTTTAGGTCGGTTGTCCTGTGACGCCATTGCCTACAGGGACGTAGGCAAGGAACAGGGGCGGAAGCTTTGAATTTATTAAACAGGGGGAAATGAATAATGGTGAAGTTATTATCGGCTGGGGCGCTGATTTTTCTTTTTTCTGCGCCGGTATTGGCGGTGGAGTATGAAGATCATAACGGTATGCTGATGGATCACGGTGATGGCCATTTAATGGATATGGGTGGCGGCATGGTGATGGGTCAGAATACCAGCACGTTGCCGGGTGGCTGCGACCGCATCGCCGAGACCAAGGAAATTACCGTGCATGCCGGTCATAAATACGCTGAGAAATTCCCCGGCAGAATGTTTGCGTTTGATACGCAGGAATTTAATTTTAAGCCATGCACTAAATTGACCGTCCATTTTGTCAATGAAGATAAAATCCGTCATCAATGGATGATGCATGGCTTGCCCAAATATTTGTATCCAAAGGGTATGTTTCATTTAGAAGTGTCCGGGCCTGCGAAAATTTCAGGAACATTGATTCTGCCTCCCGGAGACAAAACCTATCTGGTGCATTGCGACATTGCCCAGCATATGGAAAAAGGCATGAAAGCCCAGTTGAAAGTCGGCAAAGGCGATGGCGATCTGCCCAGTATTCCCGGCGTGACCGCTTACGTTGTGCCGGACGACTACAAGGGAAGCCTGGAGACAGTGATGGCTGCGGTTTCGGCGGCAGCTGAGGCACCCGCTCCGGTTGTTGCTCCCGCTGTGGCCCCGGCGTCCACACAACAACCGAAAGAAGACTCGGTTATTTCAGGCGTCACCGTGATCGGTTTAGCGATTGGTTTGTTGCTTGCGCCGTTCCTGGCGAAAAAATTTAAAGGGATGAGCGTATCGGAAGCGGTCGCAACTGTTTTTGAATGGCTGAGAGCGGGAATTGAGCTGGTGATAAAGCTGTTATCCGGTTTGATTAAACTGGTTGTTTCCAATAAAAACAAGATATTGCCCGGAAATTAAGTTCCGGCAACATGAAAACCCCTGCGCTCTTTGACCGCAGGGGTTTTTTTTGAGAGAAAAAGTGCAAGACATAGGGTTTGAAATAGGCGGGCTGTTTATCAGCGCATTTATATCGTCAACGATAGCGCCGGGGGGGTCGGAAGCTGTTTTGGCTTATATGATAGCGGCTGGACACTATCCGGCTGAGCTTGTCGTTATCGTTGCCACGATAGGCAATACGCTGGGCGCGATCACAACATGGGGCTTGGGCGTTCTGGCGGCTAAAAAGTTCCCGGTTGCCACGCTTTTATCGGAAAACAAACAAAAAGCGTTGGCTTTAGTAAGGCAAAAAGGTATTTGGACGCTGTTTTTTACCTGGTTGCCGGTGGTTGGCGATGCGTTGTGTTTTGCCGGCGGATGGCTAAAGCTGCCATTTTTGCAGGCCTGTTTAATCATATTGCTGGGTAAATTTGGCCGATATGCGGTGATAGCCTGGATGTTTGTGTGACGGTCTGACTTACCCGAACCAATTTAAAATATATCTCCACGAAGTTCACGAAGAGAAGCCGTACTACTTAGGAATGTGCATAAAATAACTTGAGCAGGTTTTATTTTTAAACCATGAAGAGCATGAAGGACATGAAGAATTTAAGCTTCATTCCTTCATGCTCTTCATGGTAATTGCTTAAATTAACTTATGCATGTTTTCATGGTGAATTATTTACTTACATTTTATTGATTGAATACGAGGTCATTGTGCTGCGTCATTTTCCACCTGTTAACGTTGCTTATTCCCATAGAAAGCGGGATTATTTTATAGCGGCGTTTACTTTTTTTTGCGTGGCAGTCTGCCTGTTGAGCGATTCCAATGGGAGCCTGGAAAAGCAAAATGCTCTTGGTGTTTGCGCTTGGGTGTTTTTGACCGGATTGTTGCTTGGGGAAAATAGAGAAATAAGAGTGCAGGTTGTCATTGCCATCATGTTTGCGACTATCGGCGAGCATTTTGCGTCGCCTTTTATGGGCGGATACACATACCGCTTCGGGAATGTTCCGGCCTATGTGCCGCCCGGTCATGGCATGGTTTATTTAACTGCGGTCGCGCTGGGCCGTTCCGGGTTATTTCAGCGTTATGCCAGAGAAATCGCCACCTCAGTGGTATTCGTGTGCGGCGTCTGGTCTGTTTGGGGTATCAGTGGTTATGCCGAACAAGGCGATTCGGTTGGTGCATTGCTGTTTTGTGTTTTTCTGGCTTATCTTTTTAAGGGCCGTTCGCCAATGGTTTATTTGGCGGCCTTTTTTATTACCACATGGCTGGAGTTAATCGGCACCGCCGTTGGCACCTGGAAGTGGGCGGCGATAGACCCTGTTTTGGGGCTGCCTCAAGGCAATCCGCCTAGTGGTGTCGCCGCCTGGTATTGCCTGGTTGATGCGGTGGCTATGGGGGGCGCCGCGCCGGTATTAAAGGCGGCAAAGAGTGTCCGCGACTGGCTAAAGTCCGCCAAGTTACGAAAAAGCGCATATCAGGGCGCGGAAAATGAATAAAATCGCGTAATCGGATTACGCTAAATTAACTAAAGCGCCCTGTCGTAAACAGGGAATCATCAGCAAGCAAAAATAAGGGGAATATTATGGATCGTCGCGATTTTATTCGATTAAGCGCAGCGGGTGTGGGTGCGGGTATGGTTGCACCGGCAATGGCATTGGCCGACAGCGGAAAACAGGCGGCAGGAAGCATCTATTATACAAAAGATGCGCCCGGCCGCTGGAGCGATAAAGTTGCAACGCACTTGCCTAACATTGAAATAGAGAAAGCGGGAGGAAAGATCGTTGTAAAAATCGTAACCGCCCATGAAATGAAAGGTTACGAGCACTATATTGTTAAGCACGTTTTGCTGGACCAAAACTATAAATTCATAGACGAATACCTGTTTAATCCAGATAAGGACAAGGCTGCAATATCAACGTTTACACTGCATGATTATAGCGGCCCGATTTATGCGTTGAGCATGTGCAACAAACATGATCTCTGGTTGAATGGGACGGAAGTGTAAGCATCAATTTTATGGATAGGATGGTAAGCGGTTCATTGTAGTCATTGCCGGAACATAATTTAACTAATGAAAAACCGCCAAGCTTTGCAGCCAAAGCCGAAAAAAATCCTAGTGATCGCAATGCGCTATCTCGGCGACGTGCTGTTGACAACGCCCTTATTGCATTCGTTGCGGCAGGCCTACCCTGATGCCCGGCTTGATGTATTAGTGTTCCGTAATACGGCTGCCATGCTGGAAGGCAATCAGGATATTAATCATATTATTACCACGCCTAACCGCCCTAAGCTTCCTGATTATTGGCAATTACTCAGGCAATTATTCAGGCGGTATGATCTTGCTGTCGCCACTCAGGCGGGAGACCGTCCGTTTTTGTACACCTTGCTCGCCGCACCGTTTCGGATTGCCGCCGTGCCGCCGAAAAACTCCACCGGCTGGTGGAAGCGATTTTTTGTTCAGCGTTGGACGGAATTCGATGACGAAAACACGCACACGGTCCTGCAACACCTTAAATTGTTGGATTTGATTGATGTCCCCCGGTGCTTTGCATTGGTGCCGCCGCAAATCGGCGACAGTCGGCAGTTGGCGAAGCAATTTCCTTTTTTGTCGGATAATACCGGCTACGCGGTTCTGCACCCGCATCCGCAATGGACATACAAGCAATGGACTGTAGAGGGGTGGATCGAGGTCGGCCGTTATCTCAAAGAGCTGGGACTGAGGCTGGTTCTTTCGGGAGGTTCCGCCCAGGAGGAGGTTGATTATGTCGCTACTATTCAACGTCAGCTTCCCGAGGATACGATCAATCTGGCGGGGCAGGTTTCGTTGGCGCAATTGGCGTACATCATTGCTCAAGCAAAATTATATATCGGTCCCGATACCGGCATCACTCATCTGGCCGCTGCAACAGGAGTCCCGGTGATTGCGCTTTATGGGCCGACCAATCCGGTAAAATGGGCGCCCTGGCCTTACGGGTTTAGTCAAAACATCAACCCTTTTCATAAAACAGGCTGTCAGCATGTTAATAATGTCAACCTCATTCAAGGTGAGGCAGATTGCGTTCCTTGTCATTTAGAAGGTTGCGACCGGTATCGGCAAAGCAGGAGTCAATGTTTGGATAAACTGTCCCCGGAACGTGTTAAACGCATGGCCGGGCAATTGTTAGGGAAGCGCTGACTTAGTCCTCTGACAGGCTCAGGACGAGCGGTAACGTATTGATTTCGTTCGTGGTGAGCCCGTCGAACCATGAACGGAAGCATTTTGTTCAGCGCTTCCTTAGGTAAATGATTGCTCAATCCGCAGCTATAAGTTTTGGGCATAGCAATCGGCTTAATGACAAAAAACTTACCCAATGGCCGCGCTTTTATGGAAAAATAACAAGCTAAAGCAGGATTTCGGCGGCGTTTACTTTTGATTGGGATAGCGGGAAGGGATAGGGCGTTCTTTTTAAGAAACAACAGCTTATTGGCCGTTTGCAAATCTTATGTCATCGAACATTAGCCGCAAGCTGCTCGATACCAACACACTGCGGTGAGAAGATCTTATTGTTGAACAAGACAGTAAAATGGTTTGTTTGACATT
The DNA here is from genome assembly GCF_036440755.1 of Methylobacter sp. Wu8. Classification (NCBI taxonomy): domain Bacteria; kingdom Pseudomonadati; phylum Pseudomonadota; class Gammaproteobacteria; order Methylococcales; family Methylococcaceae; genus Methylobacter; species Methylobacter sp. Wu8. The sequence goes on from NZ_JAZGVT010000026.1 coordinate 21,786, forward strand.
ACCCTTGGAATCCGTTTCGCCAGCGCGGTTGCAAAATCCGTTATTTAACTTTGAAAAGTTAAAATGCAAAACTATTTATCAATTAATGGCGTTAATCAAAAAAGTCTATGGTTTCCTACACAGCGATTGCTGAAAAATCCCTTTTAATCTGCCGATGTGTGGCGATAATTGCGGCCATTGCCGCCCCGGCTTCTACGGCTGTTACCGGTGTGGCTTGCGTTGTCATGCTGCTAACCTGGCTTATTTCAGGGCAAGTTTGGCAAAGCCTGAAAAGATCGGCGGTGCAGCCTGCGGGGAAAATGCTGCTACTGTTTTTTGCCTGGCTTGTTATCAGCAGTCTGTACGCCGATACCTCTTGGGCGGATAAAATCGATACGCTGTCCAGCTGGAAAAAATTATTGTTCACTTTTGTCTTATTCGGTCTGTTTTATGAATCGCAGTGGAAAGCGCGTTTTATTTACTGCTATTTAGCGGCGATGTCTCTCGCCGCTGTGATCGCAGTCCCTTTGTGGTTGCTGGATATTACTGTAAGGTCGGGCAGGGAGGCCGGCATTTTTATGACCAACCACTCTTCGCAAAGTTTAGCGTTTGTGGTTGCCACCTTATGCGGTATTTTTTTGCTCAAAGAATCGCTCAGTCTGCAAAAAAAATCTTTGTTAGTCGGAGTGATGGCTTTGTTTTTGTTTAATATTTTTTTTATCAGTCCGTCTCGAAGCGGTTATCTTGCTTTGCCTGCCGCCGCCGCCTTTGCGTTTTTTATTCTGTATAAGCATAAAAAACTTCATTATATTCATGGTATTGTTGCAGCTGCAATGTTGTTAGTGATATTAACTTCAAGTACTTTACAGCAGCGTATTAAATTAGGATTGGAGGAAAAAACCAATTACCAGAGTAGTGAAAGTGTAACGTCTATAGGGATTCGCGTTATTTTTGCGCAAAATACGCTGGAATTAATTCAACAAAAACCGTTATTTGGCTATGGAACGTCTTCTTTCAAGACGGTTTACAGCGCACATGTTGCCGCAAAATATCAAGATTGGCGCGGCGCACCGGCATCCGACCCGCATAATCAATATCTATTCGTCTGGCTGGAAAACGGCTTGGTCGGATTATTGATATTTTTAGCTTACATTTACACGGCTATCAGACAGGGGGCAAGCCAGCAGCCGTATGGAGCGATTGCGGCGAGTGTGCTGGTTGCGGTTGCAGCCACCAGTTTGTTTAATTCAAACTTTAAAACCTTTCCAGAGGGACATTTGCTGGCTTTTTTTGTCGGTTGTTTATTAGCACGGCAGCCGAAGAATATGGCGGAGGCTGAGTGTGCTTAGCGTAATCATTATCACCAAAAATGAAGCGTCACATATTGGCCGCTGCCTGGAGTCGGTTGCGTGGGCGGATGAAATTGTGGTGCTCGACTCAGGCAGTGAGGATGATACGGTGTCCATTTGCCGCCAATATACCGATAAAGTCTATGAAACAGACTGGCCGGGGTTCGGCATTCAGAAGCAGCATGCGCTGGATAAGGCCAACGGCGACTGGATTTTATCGGTCGATGCCGATGAAGTTGTGACGTCGGAGTTAAGGGCGGAAATTGAAAAAGCGATCCAACAGGGAAACTGTAAGGGTTATGAAATCCCCCGCCTTTCCAGCTATTGCGGCAGGCAGATGCGCCACGGCGGTTGGTGGCCCGACTATATATTAAGATTGTTCCGACGCGATTGCGGCCGGTTCACCGATTCAGTCGTCCATGAGAATATTATCGTTCAGGGGCAAATCGGTCGCCTACGCTCGCCGCTGCTGCATGACGCCTTTGTAAATCTGGATGAGGTTTTGCATAAAGTGAACAGCTATTCAGCTTTGGGCGCGGAAATGATGTATCAACGGGGCGTTCGTTCATCGTTGGGTAAAGCCGTCTTAAAAGGGCTATGGACGTTCATCCGCACTTATTGGATTAAAGCGGCTTTTCTGGACGGACGGCAAGGGCTGATGCTGTCGATTTCCAATGCGGAAGGCGCTTATTACAAATATCTTAAATTGCTGGAATTGCAAAACCGGCAGCCTCGTTAAGCATGAATTTAATCTCCGTTATCGTAACCACGTATAACTGGCCGGCTGCATTGGAGCTTTGTCTGGACAGTCTGTTTGCCCAGCAAGATCCGGCGTTTGAAATCATCATTGCCGACGACGGTTCCACGCCGGCCAATCAGGAGCGGACCCAAGCCTATTGCGCCAACAGCCCGGTGCCGATTCGCTATGTTCATCACGAGGACCAAGGCTTCAGAGCGGGTACCATCAGGAATAAGGCGGTTGCGAGCAGTCAGGGCGGCTATTTGCTGTTTATTGATGGTGACTGTGTGCTTCGGCCTGATTTTATTGCCCGGCATCGGCAGCTGGCGGAACCCGGTTATTTTGTGCCGGGCAACAGGGTGTTGTTAAGTGAGTCGTTTACCCAGGAAGTCATTGAAAAACATATTCCGTTGAATCAAAAGCCGTTGAGTTATTTTATGTCCCTCCGGCTGCAAAAAAAGATCAACCGGGTTTCTGCTTTTATTCGGCTGCCCTTGGGGTTTTTAAGGAAGTTGCAGCCCAACAAGTGGCAAAAAGCCATGACCTGTAATCTGGCGCTATGGAAAAGCGACTTTTTGCGGACGAATGGATTTGACGAGCTTTTTGAGGGCTGGGGTTTTGAGGACTCCGATCTGGTCATTCGCTTGATACATGCGGGTGTCAAGCGCAAGGAAGGTCGGTTTGCGGCGCCTGTGCTGCATCTATGGCATCGGCATAATGACAAGAGCAAGCAGGACCTTAATTATCAGCGATTGTTGGACCGTTTGGAGCAGCGGGATTTTATTGTCGCAATAAAAGGCGTATCTCAGTATTGTGGGGACGCGTCTAATGCGCCGCGCGTTTAATGAAATATTCAAAAAATATGAAAAAAAAATCTAAAGAAAGCGCCCAAATATACAAGCGTTTGTTGACCTATGTGAAGCCGCATTTAGGGCTTTTTGCAATCAGCATTATCGGCTTCCTGATTTATTCGGGCACCCAAACCTTATTTGCGGCCTTGATCAAACATATCATCGATACGCTGCAAACCGAGACGCGGGAGGGCATGAATTATCTGCCGCTATTGTTCAGCGGATTAATTATCGTGCATGGCATTGGCGCTTATTTGGGCAACTATTTTCTGGCCAAGGTATCTAACAATGTCGTGCATGCCTTGCGCTGTGAAATCTTCGATCAGTATACGCGATTGCCGACCGCCTATTTTGACGCACATAACAGCGGCTACATGATTTCAAGGATAACCAATAATGTCGGTCAGGTGACCCAGGCCACCACCGATGCGGTGCGCACGATTGTGCGCGAAGGCTTTACGGCGATAGGTTTGTTAATTTACCTGTTTTATTCAAACTGGATGTTGTCGCTGGTTTTTGTCGCCATAGCGCCGGTTCTTGTGGTGTTGGTCGGGTATGTCAGCAGGCGCCTACGGGGGATCAGCAAGAAAATGCAGGAATCGATAGGCGACATGACCCATATCACCTCGGAATTGGTCGGCGGGCATCGGGTTGTGCGCAGTTACGGCGGCGAAGAATACGAGCGTCGGCGGTTTTTGGAGAGCAGTTTATATAACCGGAGCCAATCGTTAAAACTGTCAACGACGATGGCGATACATAATCCGATCATGCAGTTTATTATCGCGATAGCCTTGTCATTCCTGATGTACATGGCATTGTTCCTGATGAAGCAATCCACTGTCGGCGAGTTTGTCGGCTATCTGACGGCAGCTTTTTTATTGCCGAAACCGATCCGGCAGTTGAGCGATGCAAACAGCGATATTCAAAAAGGCATCGCGGCCGCCGAATCGTTATTTGAGATTTTGGATGAGCCGGGCGAATTGGATGAAGGCACCTATCAGGCCGAAAGATGCAAGGGGGCGCTGGAATTTAAAAACCTGACGTTTCAATATGCCGGTGCAAATGAACCGGCGCTGATCGACATCAATTTCAAGGCCGAGCCGGGACAGACTATTGCGCTGGTAGGGGCTTCCGGCGGCGGTAAAAGCACGCTCGCCAATCTGGTTTCGCGTTTTTATCCGCATGACACCGGGGAGATATTGCTGGACGGGGTTGAAATAAATACTTATCAGCTGGCGAATTTAAGAAAACAATTGGCGTTGGTCAACCAGCAAGTCACGTTATTCAATGATACGATAGCCAACAATATCGCCTACGGGGCGCTTGCAACCGCATCCCGAAGTGAAATAACCCAGGCTGCAACGGACGCCTATGCGATGGAGTTTATCGCCAAGCTGGAGCAGGGGTTGGACACGGAAATAGGCGAGAATGGCGTCAAGTTGTCCGGTGGGCAACGGCAAAGATTGGCTTTGGCCCGGGCGTTGCTGAAAGACGCGCCCATATTGATACTGGACGAGGCGACATCGGCGCTGGATACCGAATCCGAGCGCTATATACAGGCGGCGCTGCAAAAAGTCATGAGCAACCGGACGACGCTGGTTATTGCTCACAGGCTATCGACCATTGAAAACGCCGATATAATTTTGGTGATGGATCATGGCCGAATCGTGGAAAGAGGCACTCACCAGGAGCTGATTGCAAAGAATGGGGCCTATGCGCGCTTGCATTCCATGCAATTCAAGGAACATCGTAAGGGCGGTAAGCCGGTTGCCGCTACTGAAGCATTAAACTCAGGCATTGCTTAGGGAGCATTATTTTGAAGACATTTATTTCCGAGCTAGAACAGCATAAGGCTATGATGAAGCGCCGGATTGATTGTCGGCATGTTGCTGGGGAGCTGGTAGCAGTTTCCTCGTCGGGATGCCGTAAAAAGATATTAAACGCAGTGGGAGCTGCAAGGTTGAAAGGTATGGTTGTTATCGGAATAACCGGATATGGCGCTATTTACGACAGCATCGGCGCAGGAGATAGAAGACCAAAAATAGGCGCTTTAGGCGACGTAGGAACGGTTGCCGAGGAGGCCTATTAATGTTGGCGGCTGTACCTGAGTTTGGGCGGGCTCGAATCATAGTCATCGGCGATGTGATGCTGGACCGATATTGGTCCGGGCAGGCCTCGCGTATTTCGCCGGAAGCGCCTGTGCCGGTGGTTCGTGTTAAAGCTATCGAAGATCGCGTCGGTGGTGCGGGCAATGTCGCGCTCAATATTGCCAAATTAGGCGGCAAGGTCACCTTGTTGGGCGTTGTCGGCGATGATGCCGAGGGTGATATATTAAGGCGTCTGCTGGAAGCGGAAGGCGTGGATTGCGACTTTGTAGTCGAGCGGGATATTCGCAGCATCTGCAAGTTACGGATTATGGCGCAGCATCAACAGCTTATCCGGCTTGATTTTGAAGAGACGGCTCTCAGGTTTGATGCAGCTGCCTTGCGTGCCAAGCTGGCCGAGTATCTGCCCAAGCATGATACAGTTGTTTTCTCCGACTATGGCAAAGGAACGTTGGCGGATGTTTCGGCGCATATCATTGAGGCTAAGCAGGCAGGTCTTAAGGTTTTGGTGGATCCCAAAGGCGTGGATTATCGGCGTTACGCCCAGGCAGACCTGATAACGCCAAACCTGTCTGAATTGCAGGCGGTAGTTGGCGTCGCTGAACATGAAGCAGATTTGATAGAAAAAGGCCGCGGCCTGTTAACGCAGTATCAAATCCCGACGCTTTTGCTGACTCGCGGCGAAGCGGGGATGACCTTGATACAGGATGTTCATGTACATTCATTGCCGGCCCAGGCCAAGGATGTCTTTGATGTGACCGGCGCCGGCGATACGGTGATTGCCGTGATGGCGCTTTGTGTGGCATTAGATATGGCGTTGCATGAGGCGATGTATCTGGCTAACCTGGCGGGAGGTATCGTGGTCGGAAAGCTGGGTACGTCGACCGTATCAATGCAGGAGCTAACGCGCGCCATGCACGGCGATCGGGATTCACAGTATGGTATCGTTTCGGAAGATGAGCTGGTGCATATATTTGTTGGCGCAAAGGCTCACGATGAGCGGATCATTATGACCAATGGCTGCTTCGATTTGTTGCATGCCGGACATGTGACTTATTTACAGCAGGCAAGGGCCTTAGGTGATCGCTTGGTTGTCGCCGTGAATTCCGACGCGTCGGTTAGGCGGCTCAAGGGCGAGACCCGGCCTATAAATGGATTGCAGGAGCGGATGACGGTTTTGGCGGCATTAGCCTGCGTCGACTGGGTGGTTTCATTCGAAGAGGAAACCCCTGAAAGACTGTATTGCAGATTGTTGCCGGATGTTATCGTCAAGGGCGGCGATTACAGTGAGGAGCAAGTCGCCGGTGGCGATTGCGTTATTAAGGCGGGCGGCGAAGTAAAGATTTTGCAGTTTGTCGACGGTCAGTCGACGACGGCGATGATTAAAAAAGCGAGGGGATTGGAATGATTGTTGTCACGGGCGGTGCCGGTTTTATCGGTAGTAATCTTATTCGGGCATTAAACCAGCGCGGCGAGCGCAATATATTGTTGGTCGATCATCTGGTTAATGGGCGGAAAATGCACAATATCGCCGATCTTGATATCGCCGATTATATGGACAAGGAGGAGTTTATAGAGAAAATCGGTGTGGCTCACTTTTTTGATGGGGTGCGGGCTGTTTTTCATCAGGGAGCGTGTTCTGCGACGACGGAATGGGATGGGCGGTTTGTGATGAAGAACAATTATGATTATTCCAAGCGCCTGCTGCATTGGTGCATTGCAAGGAATGTCGCTTTTATGTACGCGTCATCTGCTTCGGTTTACGGTGACGGCAAGCATGGCTTTCGGGTTGAGCGCTGCTGTGAGCATCCTATCAATATGTATGCTTATTCAAAGTTCCAGTTCGATCAGTATGTTCGCCCTTTATTGGCTAAAACAAAAAGCCCGATTGTCGGTTTTCGCTATTTTAATGTTTATGGGCCCAGGGAGCAGCATAAAGGCTCTATGAGCAGTACTGCACTGCATTTTAATCGGCAGCTTATCGAGCAAAAAAAAGCAAGACTGTTTGAAGGGTGCGACGGCATGGCTGACGGTGAGCAAAAGCGCGACTTTGTTCATGTTGATGATGTTGTCGATGTAAATCTGTGGTTTTTAGATCATCCAGAGCAGCGCGGAATATATAATGTGGGGACGGGGCAAGCGGAAACGTTTAATGCGGTAGCTCGGGCGGTGATTGATTGGCATAAGGGAGGAAGTATTGAGTACATTCCTTTCCCAGATCATTTAAAAGGGGCTTATCAGAGTTATACGCAAGCCGATATTTCCGGTTTAAGAGAGGCGGGTTATATGAAGGAGTTTCTGACCGTTAAGCAGGGCGTCACAAAATATCTTGATTGGTTAAACGCATAAAAGGATTTTTAAATAATAACTTCTTGACCATATTGGCTGTAGTTGTATAATACGCAGCTCTTCCGGGTATGAAGCCTTTGGAAGGGCGAGCAGGATGCTTGGTAGGAAATAAAGCCAGCAAGGACGTTGAC
>NZ_JAZGVT010000014.1:0-17014 GCF_036440755.1 Methylobacter sp. Wu8
AATCACCATGAAGCGCATGAAGGACATGACGACTTAAATCCTTCATGTCCTTCATGCGCTTCATGGTTTAAAAATAAAAGTTATTTCATGCACGATCCTTAGTGGCAGTGACGCTAGATGCAAAGCCGCTGTGTTATGCTTGTCTTTCAACAAAACAAGTGGCAAAACCAGTGCAGCTGACAGAAACAGACAATCAAGCCTATTTCGATAAAAACAAAGCCAGGGAGAAAGCCTGTGCCGCTTGGTTAAAAGGGCAAGGCAAAGCCGTCCGCAAGCCTGTTTTATTGGCCGCTACTGCGGGCATTGCCAACGGTTTGGGCGTGATTGTCCAATCGGCAGCGCTGGCCTTTATACTGCAAGCCGTCATTATCGACAAGCTGCCGTGGGCGTCTTTAATGACGCCATTCATGGTGCTGGCCGCGGTTTTCGTCCTGCGTAGCGTGTGCGTGTATTTGCATCAAACCTGGGGGGTTGATGCCGGAGCGCAAGTCAGGGCGTCGGTAAGACAGCAGTTGTTCGACCAGTTTTCAGCGTTGGGGGCCGCCGCGATCAAGCAACGCCAAAGCGGCGAACTCGCGGCCATTACGTTGGAGCAAGTTGACGCGCTGGAAAATTATTTTTCGCGTTATTTGCCGCAGCAAATGATAGTCGGGGTATTGCCGCTGATCATGATTGGCGTGGTCATGCCGGTCAACTGGGTGGTCGGGTTGATCTTTTTAGTGACCGGGCCGCTGGTGCCGGTTTTCATGGCCTTAGTCGGCATGGGTGCCGCCTCCGCAAACCGCAGCCAGTTTTTGGCGATGGCGAGAATGAGCGGTTATTTTCTCGATCGTTTACAAGGATTGGAAACACTTAAGCTGTTCGGCCAAGCTACACAAGAGTTAGCCAACATCAACAAGATCGCCGACGGTTTTCGGGAAAAAACCATGGCGGTATTGCGAATCGCGTTTTTATCGTCGGCGATTCTGGAGTTTTTCAGTGCGGTTGCGGTTGCGCTGGTGGCGGTGTATGTCGGGCTGGGCTTGTTGGGACTGGTTCATTTCGGCCCGGCCGAGCATATCAGTTTAAGTGAAGCGCTGTTCGTGCTGCTGCTGGCCCCCGAGTTCTTTATGCCGCTCAGGCAATTGGCGATCAATTATCATGACCGGGCCGCGGCTTTGGGCGCGACTGATGCAATCTTGGTAATACTGGAGCAAGATGCCGATGCGGGTACGCTGGTTCCCAAGCTTCAGCTTGGGAACCCAGAGGGCGAGGCTCTCGACAACCGCTCCTGCGTTGCTCTACCTCCTGCATCCATGCAAGTCGCAGCTTCGCGAGACGGGAAGCTGGAGCTTCCCTCACCTAGTTCCCAAGCTGGAGTTTGGGAACTAGCGAATCTCATCGAATTTAACAATGTCAGTAAATCTTACGGCAAGCGGCAGGTCTTAACCGGCATCAATCTGCGCATTGCAGCCGGTGAAAAAATTGCGTTGGTCGGCGAATCGGGCGCCGGAAAAACGACGCTTTTAAATCTGTTATTGGGTTTTGAGGCGGCAACAGAAGGCCGGGTATTGCTTAACGGCTTACCCGTTAACCGTGAGTGTGCCGCAAAAGCCATTGCCTGGGTGGGGCAAAACGCCTATATCTTCCACGGCACGATCAAAGACAATATCGCGCTGACCGACCCGGATGCATCAGAACAACGCGTTATTGATGCTGCGCAGGCGGCCGGAGTGACCGAATTCAGCGCGCAATTGCCGGAAGGCTTGCTGACCCCGATTGGCGAGCGGGGCTATGGTTTGTCAGGCGGACAAGTGCAAAGAATCGCGCTGGCCAGGGCGTTTTTAAAGAATGCCGACATTATCCTGCTGGATGAACCGAGCGCCAATCTCGATGCCGCCAACAAAGCGCTGCTGTTGGATGTGATCGACCGATTGTTTGCCGATAAAACTCTGATCATCGCCAGCCATGACCCGGACGTGGTTCAGCGTATGGACAGGCGGATAGCATTGCAGCAAGGGCGGCTGGCGCTATGAAAGATTTATGGTTTTTCCTGAAATTATTCAAACCGCATAGCACCTGGTTATCAGGCGGTATTTTTCTGTCATTGCTGACCGCATTCGCCTCTGTCGCGTTACTGACACTGTCAGGCTGGTTTATCAGCGCTTCGGCGATAGCCGGATTGGTCGCTGTTGACGGCAATACGCTGGTCTTCAATTTTATGCTGCCCGCCGCGCAAATACGCGCTTTGGCGATCAGCCGCACGTTGGGCCGTTACGGCGAGCGGGTAGTGACCCACGAGGCGACTTTCCGGGTATTGGCGGGCATACGCAGCTGGTTTTTCCGGCAGCTTATTCCGCTGGTTCCGGGTCGTTTGTCGGCTATGCGCAGCGGCGATTTGCTGTCACGGATGACGGCGGATATTGACGCTTTGGACGCGCTTTATTTGCGATTGTTGGCCCCAGCCATTGTTGCGGCAATCGGCGTAACCGCCGTTACCGTCTTTTTGGCTTTTTATGCGCCGGTCATCAGTTTGGCTACCGGCTTGATGCTGGTGATTGCTTCGGTGTGGACGCCGTGGGTTTTTAACCGTCTGGGACGTGCAGGAGCGGAAGAAATCGTCGTATTGGCCGCAAACTTCAGGATTCGGCAGCTCGATATGATCCAAGGCTTGGCGGATTTGATCGCCAACCGGGCTTACGGGCGATTTAGCGATAAGCTCGGGCAGTTTTCCGATTTGATGATCGACATCCAGCGCCGGAACAACCGTTTGTCGGCGGTTTCATCGGCATTCACCTTATTGCTGTCGCAGGTGACATTATTGATGGCGCTGGTGCTTGCGGCGATTGCATTTCAAGACGGCCTGTTATCGGGAGCGGATTCCGCGTTGGTTGTCTTTTGCGTGATAGCGGCTTTCGAGCTGGTGACGCCGTTGCCGCAAGCCATGCAAATGCTGGCGAAAACCCAAAAAGCCGCGCGGCGTATCAGGCAGATTACAGAAATGCCGCCGACAATTATCCCACCAACTCAGGCAATAGCATTGCCGGACAGTTATGGTTTGCAGTTAAACGATGTGAGCTTTCGCTATTCGGATCAGCAGGACCGGGTGCTGAAAAACATCAACCTGACTATTCCGCAGGGCGGTAAAATCGCCATCGTCGGCCCTAGCGGCTCGGGCAAGACCACCTTGTTGCAGCTGATCATGCGTTACTACGATCCAGAGCAGGGCAGTGTGTTATTAGGCGGACAAAATATCAAGCAATTCGATTCCGATGAGTTGATGAGCTGTTTCGGCGTGTTGTCCCAGCGCAGCCAATTGTTTGCCGCGACTATTAAAGAAAACCTATTGATTTCCAAACCGGACGCCTCGGCAACAGAATTGAATGCTGCGATTAAAGCCGCCGGACTGGAAAACTTTATCGCTTATCTACCGGAAGGTCTTGATACCTGGGTAGGCGAAAGCGGCGTGAAAGTGTCGGGAGGGGAAGCGCGGCGTATCGCCTTGGCGCGGCTTTATCTTAAGAATGCGCCGGTATTGGTCTTGGATGAACCGACCGAAGGCTTGGACGCCGATACGGAACGGGATGTATTCACAGCGTTGGCGGATTTTGCCAGGGACAAGACAGTGATCATGGTGACTCACCGTGAGGCCGGCTTAGGCTTAGTCGATGTGGTCTATGGCATGGAGCAGGGCGTTTTGCGGGAGTTGTAACTTTTTACTTTTACAGGGGGTATTTGACAAACAATGCTCTCAAGAATATAGTCAATCGCACTATTTATCGGGTGATTAAAATGATTACAGCAAACGACTTAAAAACCAAAGGCATCGCCTGTTTAGAAGAGAGCCTTGCGAATCAGCCGGAAGCCGTTATAACCGTGCGCGGCAAAGAAAGCTTCGTGGTGATGAAAATCGAACATTACCATTATCTGCGCGAAATGGAACTGGAAGCAGCGCTATATGAGGCGCAACAGGATGTTGCAGCGGGCCGGTTCAGCAAAGACAGCGTGGATCAACATGTAGCCGAACTATTCGCCGAATGAGCTACACCTTAATCTTTACCGACAGCTATAAAAAACGCGCCAAGCGCTTTGCACGGCAACACCCCGAATTGAAAGAGCAATACCGCAAAACCTTGCTGTTGCTGGCCCAAAATTCTTACCATCCGTCACTGCGACTGCATCCTCTAAAAGGCAAGTTGGCGGCTTTGCACTCGGTATCGATCAATATCAGCTATCGGATAACTCTGGAAATGATCATCACCGAACAGGAAATTATTTTGGTTAATGTGGGTAGTCATGATGAGGTGTATCAAACATGAGCTGGTATGATTTGATAATACGAAGTATGGGGTTTATCTCCTCAAAAAACAAAAATGCACAAGGCAAGACCTGCCCCTTTATTTCCAGGCATCAAGATTTCTGGTTCAATTGAACTTGTAACTTGCAGAAAATAAAATATGACAACGCTTCATCAAACTATTAATTTTGAAATAATAGAAACAATTTTGGAGTTCAAGAAAACAGAAGATGTTCAATCAGATATTGATCATATTCCATTTGATCTTAATAATCTTACTATTTCAAATCATGCAATTATTGACGTCGAAGGAAATAATAAAGCAAAAGGATTACATGAATTATTAATCAATTATCCTGTTGAAGACATAAGAAAATCATATTTATATGGCAGGCATATTCTTACTCGTTACGAACCATCACAATCATACTTCGATTTATTAGTTCCGTAGATACGGGCATGCTGTTTATGCCCGACGCTCTCAAGCTTCAATAAGATGACGAATTTTGGGCTTAACCGCCGCCGTTCCATCTTCTGGCGTTAAAATGTCGGGCAACGAAAAGCTGTCGCCCGCCTACATTAACTGAATGCTGCCGTTAAGGCCGCAGGGTTGGAGAGCTTTATCGGTTAAGTGTCGGGAGGGGTGGCGCGGCGTATCGCCTTGGCGCGGCTTTATCTTAAAAATGCGCCGGTATTAATCCTGGATGAACCGACCGAAGGCTTGGATGGTGATACGGAGCGGGATGTATTTACAGCGTTGGCGGATTTTGCCAGGGATAAAACCGTGATCATGGTGACTCACCGAGAGGCCGGATTGGGTGGTCGATGTGGTTTATAGTATGGAACGGGGCGTTTTGTATGAATCGTACAAATAAATCGAAACAGGTTTCTACTTTTCGTCTTTAATTTCACTGTCTTCGGGGCAACCGTAATGTTTGGCAGTGTAAGACAATATCAAGATAGAACCGCTGAGTATGGCAATCGAGACGGTTATGCTAAGCAATAAATAAAGATGGAAAATATCCGCTACTTTTTGCACATCAATGACTAAATGGCGTGATAATGCAGTGATGGCGATATAAATCAGAAACTGTACCGGCAGCCGACGCGTTTTAAAATAAGTGCCGACCATCGCGCCTAATTCAAGATAAATGAATAACAGCAGTATCTCTTCCAAACGAGCGTGCCCCGCCCGCATCATGTCCAAATAATCATGAACAGCTGACCAGACTATTGTGGCGCCGATGCCGAATAATGCGAGATAGTGAAAACTGTCGACCAGTATGTCGCCGAATTTATGAATCAGAATGGTTTTATTACGCATGAATAATCGTCCAATGAGGTTACCTTAAAACGGACGGGTTGTTGTGAACCCGTCCGCGATGCGTGCTTCTGCCGCCGCATTGTTAAAAGGCTGGAATTTAATTTATGAGCCGCTTTTTGCCGTTGCAATTCTGATCAATTCATCCACTTCGTCCGTTGTTGCTGCCGATTCTTCAGAGGGTGCGGAATATTCCGCAACTCCTGTAGCTATTTCAACAGCCAGGCCGGGTGCTTTAATACATTTTGAAATCTCATTTTTAATTTGTGCCGCGATTTCCTCGGCTTTTTTCAATGGAGAACCCGGCATCGCGATAAGAAAATCCTGTTCATCCATTCTTGCCGCAATATCGACGCCCGCCCTGATGTCTCCTTGAAAACAGTCGGCCACGTTGCGTAAGATGGCGTCCATTTCAAAAGCGGGTAAATTATTTTTAGCTTTAAAATCCTTTAAGCTGATAAAGAGAATGGAAAAAGGAAAACCGTTGCGTTTGGAGTTCTCGACTTTTTCCTTTAACCGTCCCAGCATCATGTCCTTGGTCATTAACTGGGTTAACGGGTCTAAGGGGATATGTTCTCTATCCCATGTTTCTTGAGCTTCCAGCCGCAGCACGTTGATGATGCCCAACGAGCAGGCCAGCAATAATCCAAGTATCCAGGTGAAATACCACATAGCAATCTCCTAATAAGCCGTATGATCGTTTTGTTGAATGTGTTCCAGCGTGATTTTGCCGCGCAATACACGGAATACCCAAGTGGTGTAAGCAACAACGATGGGTAAGAAAATTACCGTCACTCCGAACATGATTTTTAAGGTGGTGAGGCTGGAACTGGCGTCCCACACGGTTAAGGAACTGTTCAAAGCAGAGCTTGACGGAATCAGGAACGGAAACATCGATACGCCCGCCGTTAAAATAACCGAAGCCAAGGTTAATGAGCTGCTTATAAACGCTAGACCCGTGCGGTCGGCTTTTGACAGCACGATGGTTGCCGCTCCGGCGATAAAAGCCAGTGCAGGAATAACCCACAACATAGGGCAATGAGCATAGTTATCCAGCCATAATCCCGGTTCTTTGGACACTATTTTGGCTAATGGGTTGGACGGTGCGTTAGGGATAATTTCACTGGTGATATGGTAACCGTCAATATTGGCGACCCAGAGGCCTGCCACAGCAAAAATGGCCAACGTTATGATTGCAGCAACAGTGACTACTGTTTTACTGCGCCGGTTAATGTCGCCCTCGGTTTTTAGCTGCAAATAGACCGCACCATGCATAACCAGCATCGATAAGCTAACCACCCCTGCCGCCAACGCAAAAGGGTTTAATAAGGCCCAGAACGAACCGGTATAAAAAATACGCATATCGTTATCGAAGTGGAACGGCACGCCTTGCAACAAGTTGCCGAACGCCACGCCGAAAATCAGCGCCGGCACCAATCCGCCGACAAACAACGCAATATCCCAGTTGCTGCGCCATTTTGGGCTGGGCAGTTTGCTGCGGTAATCAAAGCCTATCGGTCTTAAGAATAACGCGAACAAGGTCAGCAGCAAGGCGAAATAAAATCCCGAAAACGCCACGGAATAGGCGAGAGGCCAAGCCGCAAACAACGCGCCGCCGCCGGTTACCAGCCAAATCTGGTTGCCTTCCCAGGTCGCTCCGATGGAATTGATAATCACGCGGCGTTCGGTGTCGTTTTTGCCTAAAAAGGGCAACAGGACCGCCACGCCCAGGTCAAAGCCGTCGGTAATGGCAAAGCCGATCAGTAACGCGCCTAACAAAGCCCACCAGATCAGGCGCAGGGTTTCATAATCGAAAATCATAGTGATGCTCCAGTGGCGATTTCAAAATGGTAACGGCCTTTATGCAGGCTGCTGGGGCCTAACTTGATAAACTTGAGCATCAGGAACATTTCGATGATCAAAAATACCGTATATAAGCCGATGTAGCCTGCCAGGCTCAGGTATATGTCCAGTTCGGTTAGGGATGATGTGCTCAAGAAGGTCGGTAAGATTTCCGCAATAGTCCAGGGTTGACGACCGAATTCGGCTACGAACCAACCCATTTCAGAGGCAATCCAGGGTAAGGGCATAATATAAAGGCTGGAACGCAACAGCCAGTTCTGCCTGCATTTACGAATCGAGCTGGCTATGACCGCAAAAATAAATATCGCCAGCATGATGAAGCCGCAAGCCACCATGATTCGGAAGGTCCAAAATAGAGGCACGACTCGGGGTATCGAATATTGCACCGCTTGTTCTATTTGCTGATCGGTCGCATCGACCACGTTTTCGGTATAGCGCTTGAGCAACAGGCCGTAACCCAGGTCCTGCTTGTAGTGGTCGAACTCGGCACGGACAATCGGGTCTTTGCTACCCTGTCTTAATTGTTGCAGCAATGAGTAGGCCTTGATGCCGTCACGAATGCGCTGGCGGTTTTTTTCCAGTATTTCCGACAAACCGGTAATCGGCTCATCGATGGAACGGGTTCCGATCAAGCCCAATACCCAGGGAATCTTTATTGCGTAATGGGTTTCCATCGTTTCCTGGTCGGGTATGCCGATGACGGTAAATGCGGCGGGCGGTTCTACAGTGTGCCATTCGGCTTCAATAGCCGCCAGTTTGGCTTTTTGCACTTCGCCGTCGGTATAGCCGCTTTCATCGCCCAACACGATGACCGACAGGATCGCAGCCAGGCCAAAACCGGCGGCGATGGTATAAGAGCGTTGCGCAAAAGCCGCATCGCGGCCCTTGAGCATGTAATAAGCGCTGATGCCCAGAACGAAAACGGAAGCCGTGGTGTAGCCTGCGGCAACGGTATGGACGAATTTAACCTGAGCGGCCGGGTTAAATAACAGATCGGCAAAGCTGGAAATTTCCATGCGCATGGTTTCATAGTTAAACTCCGCGCCGACCGGGTTTTGCATCCAACCGTTGGCGACCAGAATCCACAAGGCGGATAAGTTGGTTCCCAATGCAACCAGCCAGGTCACCAGCAAATGTTGTCCTTTGCCTAGCTTGTCCCAGCCAAAGAAAAACAGGCCGACAAAGGTGGATTCCAGGAAAAACGCCATCAAGCCTTCGATCGCAAGCGGCGCGCCGAAAATATCGCCGACATAATGCGAGAAATACGACCAGTTCATGCCGAATTGAAATTCCATGGTCAAGCCGGTGGTGACGCCCAGCGCGAAATTGATGCCGAACAGTTTCCCCCAGAACTGGGTCATATCCTTGTAAATTTCCTTGCCGGTCATCACATAGGTCGATTCCATAATCGCCAGTAGAAACGACAAGCCTAATGTCAACGGAACAAACAGAAAATGGTATAGAGAAGTTGCTGCAAACTGCCAGCGGGATAAATCAACCACGGCTTCTGAAATCATAAATTTCCCCTATGGGTTGCAGTTCTGTAGATCAGAACTTGAGATGAATGGCGTTGAAAACAAAGTAAACCAATGCAACTTGGATTAGAACAAATTACACTTGGAGAAACAATACAAACTTTAAGTTTGTTTTTACCCTAACAATTAATCTTGTGTGCTAAGATTGGGTTGTGTTATTGTCTATTAATGTTTCCTAATATACAAAGTTATTTTTTAAGTTTTTCGGTACTTTTGCCTGATCGGTTACGGTTTATTTTTGCTGCTCAGTTTGTACCGGTTAAAGGTTGCAGAGCACTCCAAGGCAATTGCAAAACACAAGGCATGCAGTAATAACATCGAATGAGGAGAGTATCATGGCGCGTATTGTAATTTTAGGTGCAGGCATTGGCGGCGTACCAATGGCCTACGAAATGAAGGAAACGGTAGGAAAAAATCATGATGTGATCGTGATTTCCGATACGCCGACCTTCCATTTTGTTCCGTCAAATCCCTGGGTTCCGCCCAAATGGCGTAAACCGGAGGACTTAAAGATTGAGTTGGCTCCGGTGATGAAAAAGAAAGGCATAGAATTCATCCAAAAAGCGGCGTCGAAAGTCGATCCGGTGAATAATCAGGTGCAGCTGGAAGATGGCTCAGCTGTTCCTTACGATTTCCTGGTCATTGCGACAGGGCCGCGTCTGGCCTTCGACGAAGTTCCCGGTTTAGGCCCGGACGGTTATACCTCATCGGTTTGTCATGTCGATCATGCGGCGGTTGCGGTCGGAGACTGGGAAAAGTTCATGGAAAATCCAGGCCCGATTGTGATCGGCGCGGTTCAGGGCGCATCCTGCTACGGCCCCGCGTATGAATATTTAATGATTCTCGAAGCGGAGTTACGCAAAAAGAATATTCGCGACCAAGTGCCGATGACTTTTGTTACCGCAGAACCTTATATAGGCCATTTGGGCCTGGGCGGTGTCGGGGATACCAAAGGTATGCTGGAAAGCGCCTTGCGTGACAAGACCATCAAATGGATAACCAACGCCAAGGTCGACAAAATCGAGCCCGGCATGATGTTTGTTACTGAAGTCGATGATGACGGAAAAGACAAGAAAAAACATGAGCTGCCGTTTAAACATTCAATGATGTTGCCGGCTTTTACCGGCGTTGACGCAGTGCGCAATGTCGGCGTTGAAGGCTTGGTCAATCCGCGTGGTTTTGTTTTAGTCGATGAGCACCAGCGCAATCGTACCTTTAAAAATATCTATTCCGTCGGCGTTTGCATTGCGATACCGCCTATTGAACCGACGCCGGTACCGGTTGGCGCGCCCAAAACAGGCTATATGATCGAATCGATGGTGACCGCCACCGCGCATAATATTGCTGATGAATTGGCCGGCAAAGAGCCGACGCACAAAGCAACGCTGAACGCTTTATGTCTGGCCGATTTTGGCGATTCCGGGGTGGCGTTTCTAGCCAAGCCGCAAATCCCACCGCGTAACGTCACCTGGTCGGCCGAAGGTAAATGGGTGCATCTGGCTAAAATCATTTTCGAGAAATATTTCATGCGTAAGATACGCAAAGGCATCAGTGAGCCTTTTTATGAAAGAGCAATGCTCAAATTAATAGGCGTAGTCCGGTTAAAAGGAAAGTAAGATGACTATTGATCGCGTGGTTTTCGCCGTTGCCGGCAGCTTTATTTTGATCAGTTTGCTGCTGGCGCATTATCATTCGGAATTATGGTTATGGTTCACCGCTTTTGTCGGCGCTAACCTGTTGCAATCGGCATTTACGGGATTTTGCCCGATGGCAATCATACTTAAAAAATTGGGTGTTAAGCCGGGCAGTGCATTCTGATTGCGGGTAGTTTATTTTTCACCACGAAGGCACGAAGAAAAACAGGTTACCAATTTATAGAGGGACATCAGGTTAGGCCCCACTTTTGTCCATCCTTAAATGGGAAGCGAAAAACATAATCCTTCGTGCTCTCGGCAATTGCTCCATGCATTGCTCTACCTCCTGCATCCATGCAAGTCGTTCGTGCTCTTCGTGGTGAATAAAAAACCTTAATGGGTATTGTTAAACCTGGCACAGGTACGTGAAGATTATGCTTAAAGACATTAAAAACAAACTGGCATTAACTCTATTACCGATAATCATGCTATCGAACGGTTCAGCCCTGGCGGAGCCGTCGTCTCAAAAAACTGCCGATAAAGTAGCGCCGGAAAAATCAGTCGCCCAATCCTTTACGCTGGATCAGGCCATTGATTACGCATTATCCAACAACCCTGACCTGCAAATCGCCACGGAACGCATCGGCCAGGCTGAAGCACAATTAGGCGTAGCCCTGTCGGCGTTTTATCCGCAAGTTATCGCCAAAGTCGGCTATGAGCATTCCAATAATCCCGCACAAGTCTTTTCGATGATTGTGGCGCAAAGACAATACAGCGCCGATCAAAACATCAACAATCCCGGATACCGGCAAAATTTCCGCCCAGAAATCATAGGAAAACTGTCGCTGTTTCGCGGCGGGCAGGATTATCAGAACAGTAAAGCGGCGGAGCTGGGCATAGACGCTGCTGAATTTGAGCGCTCAACCGTGCGCAATGCGTTGATTGAAGCCGTAAGCGCTTCATATTACGCCTACTTGGCCGCGCAGGAAGCGCATAAAGTCGCCCAAGATTCCATTTTGGCAATCGCCAGTGAGCTAAAGCAGACAAAATTGAGGTACGAGGCGGGAACCGTACTTAAATCCGATGTTTTATCGCTGGAAGTGCAGCTGGCTGAGGCGCAGAGCGCCGAGATCAGGGCAGCCAACGGCATCGAGCTGTCCAAAACCGGCATCGCCACCTTGCTCGGTCTGCCAACGGATCAAGCGTTTACGGTTGCGTCCGCATCTTCAAAATTACCGGAACCGAAACTGACAACATCGTTTAACGACCTGCTTGGACTCGCAATGACCCAACGCCCGGAAGTTAAAGCGGCCGCCAATCAGGTAGAAATAGCTCAGGCCAAGTTAAAAAGCGAGCAGGGCGCTTATTTGCCTAAAGCCGATGCTTATGTGAGTTACGGCCAGGATAGCCAAAATCCCGGTTTTTCCAGCGACAAAGACAATGTCACCGCCGGAGTCAGCGTTGAAATGGCTTTGTTTTCCGGGTTGGAAACCAAAAACCGCGTCAGCGCTGCGGAACGTAAAGCCGCAGAAGCCCGTGAAACCGAGCGAAAAACCAAGCTGGCTGTTGAACAGGAAGTGAAGATCGCTCATTTAAAACTTGAAGAAGCCTTGGCGCGTTTGCGCGTCACCGAAGCATCCGTGCTGGCTGCTAACGAAGCCTTAAGGCTCGTTAATGAGGAAAGGCGGGCGGAAACAGTCACCGTCACCCGCTATATCGAAGCTGAAGTTGCCAGGAATAAAGCTCACGCCAATACGATTGCAGCGCATTACGATGCTTTGAGTGCTGAGGCTGCATTGAAAAAAGCTGTCGGCGACTGGAAATAAAGGAAATCTCATGTCACACATCGAATTCAAAAATACCAATAAAATCGTCACTATTTCCGCTGCCGTTTTTGCTTTGATCCTATTGTTGCTTTATATGCAAGGCAGTTTTGTCGGTAAAGTGTCGCCCGGATCAAGTCCGTTGCCCGGCGATTCAAACGCCCAAATAAGCACGGCTGTAGTCGAAAAGAAGCAGGTTGACGATATTCTTGCCTGGCCCGGCACGGTAAAGTCGAGAACCGTTGCCAATATCGCCCCTAAAATGACGGCCCGGATTATCGAGATCAAGGTCAATGCGGGCGACAAAGTTAAAAAAGGCGATGTTATAGCCCGCCTGGATGAGCGTGACATCAAGGCTCAGGAAAATGCCGCGCTTGCCGCGCTTGCCGGAGCCAACGCCCAGGCCAACCGCGCCCAAGCAGACGAACAACGCACCCGCAGCCTGTACAGCAAAGAGGCGGCAACCCGAGAAAACTTTGATGCGGTCGTCGCCAGGGCAAAAGAGGCGCAAGCCGGTGCAAATCAGGCATCAAGTGCTGTAACGGAAATCAGGAGCCATCTGGCCGATACGCTGTTAGTCGCTCCTTTTGACGGCGTTATCGTTAAGCGCCTTAAAGAACCCGGCGATATGGGACTGCCCGGCGTACCCGTAGTCACTTTGCAAATACCGCAGGAATTAAGGCTTGAGGCCGGCGTGCCGAGCACTTGCGCCGGGCGTTACAATCTCGGTATGAACGTCAACGTGCGTATCGATGCCTTAGACCTAACAACCGGCGCGCAAATTGACGAGATCAGTCCCGAAGTCGATCCGCAAACCCGCACGCAGCTGATTAAAGTCGCGCTGCCTGCGATCGAAGGCCTGCAACCGGGGTATTTCGGCTGGCTGGAACAAGCCTGCGGTCAACATGAAGCCTTATTGATCCCTGCCAACGCCGTGCAACACATCGGCCAGCTGGAAGTCGTCAAAGTCTTATCGGAAGGCCGACAACAGATGCGCCACATCAGAACCGGCAAAGCCTTTGGTGAGCAGATTGAAGTCATTTCCGGCCTGCACGCCGGTGAAACCGTCTTAACTGATCCGCAGCAGGCGCAATAATGGACGAGCTGCAAAACCAAAATCCCAAGCGTGGATTGACGACTAAGATTGTCGAAATCTTTACCACCTCCCAGCTGTCGATACTGTTCCTGATTATTTCGCTGTTGGCCGGAGCGGCGGCGCTAATCCTGACGCCACGCGAAGAAGACCCGCAGATTGTCGTGCCGGTTATGGATGTGCTGGTCGAATATCCGGGCGCGTCCAGCGAGGAAGTTGAAAAGCTGGTGTCCACGCCGCTGGAGGTTCTGCTCAAACAGCTTGAAGGCGTGGAATATGTCTATTCCATTTCCAGGCCCGGTGCGGCGGTCGTTACCGTGCGTTATTTCGTCGGCCAATCTTTTGAAGACAGCTTGGTCAAGACCTGGGACAGGCTGATGTCCAACCAGAACCTGATCCCTCCGGGCGTAACGCACTGGAAAGTGTCGCCGGTCGAAATCGATAACGTGCCTATCGTGTTGCTGACGCTTTCCGCGCAGAACAATAATTACGATTCGATGGCCTTGCGGCGTATCGCCGACGAGCTGATTACTTCCCTTAGGAGCGTCGGCGATGTCGGTAAAAGTTGGGTTGTCGGCGGCGAACAGCGGCGGGTATCGATTTACGCCAATCCCGCCGCACTGGCCGCGCATGATGTGACATTGCTTGAAATAACCCAGGCGCTGGCCGATGCCAACGTGAATCTGCAAGTCGGCAGCATCGAACGCGGCAACCGTGAAATCCTGCTCGAAGCCGGGCCGCATTTTGAATCATCCGAAGAAGTGGGCGCGACCGTCATCAAGAGCGTTGCGGGGCGGCCTGTTTACCTGCGTGATGTGGCGCGCATTGAAGACGGCCCGGCCGATGTCGATCATTACACCCGCATCGGCTTTGGCCCTGCCGTCGATGCTTTGCCCACGATTGGCAAAGCCGCCGGTAACAAGCCGCAAGCCGGGCAAGAACGGCAGATGGTCACCATTGCCGTCGCCAAACGTAAAGGCAGCAATGCCGTCGACGTTGCCGAGGCTGTTATCGCCACGGCGGAAAAGCTGCACGGCACGCTGATCCCCGAAGATGTCTTGATGAGCATCAGCCGCGATTACGGCGAAACCGCCAACCATAAAGTCAACGAACTGGTTAAGCATTTGAGTTTCGCGATCGTGATTATCGTGGTGCTGCTGGCTTTTTCGCTGGGGCTCAAAGAGTCGTTTATCGTTTCGATAGCCGTGCCGATGACCTTGGCGCTGACCTTGTTGCTGGACTATCTTTCCGGTTACACGATCAACCGCGTCACCCTGTTTGCGCTGATCCTGTCGTTGGGCCTGCTGGTCGACGATCCGATAGTCGATGTCGAAAACATCCACCGGCACTATAAGTTGCGCAAGGAATCGCCGCTGCAAGCGTTGTTGACGGCGGTCGACGAAGTCAGGCCGCCGACCATTCTGGCGACTTTCACGGTGATCGTGTCGTTCCTGCCGATGTTTTTCATCACCGGCATGATGGGGCCGTACATGGCGCCGATGGCTTTCAACGTGCCGATAGCGATGATCGTTTCGTTGATCGTCGCCTTTACCGTGACGCCGTGGGCGAGCTTCAAGCTGCTGCAAAGCGAATATCACAGTCACAGCGACGAAGCGCCGTTGGAGCTTAAACAGACTTTCATCTACCGGACTTATCGCGCCGCACTCGGGCCTTTGCTTGAAACCTCGGGGCGTGCCAAATTATTTTTGCTGATTGTGCTGGTGGCTTTTGTGGCTTCGACCCTGCTGGCGGTTACCCGAGCCGTTCCGCTCAAGTTATTGCCGTTCGACAATAAAAACGAGCTGCAAATCATGATCGACATGCCGCGCGGCTCGACGCTGGAGCAGACCGATGAAGTCGCGCGCGCCCTGGGCAGTTATCTTGCGACCGTCAACGAAGTCACCGATTATCAAACCTACACCGGTCTTGCCGCGCCGATGGACTTTAACGGCATGGTTCGCCACTATTATTTGCGTAGCGGCGGTTACGTCGGCGAGGTCAGGATCAATTTGTTGGCTAAAGACCGGCGCGAACAGCAGTCGCACGAAATCGCGTTGCGCATACGGCCCGAAATAGAGCGGATCGGTAAACAATACGGCGCAAACCTCAAGATTACAGAAATTCCACCGGGGCCGCCGGTGCTTTCCGATCTGGTCGCCGAAGTCTACGGCCCGCCTGAAGCCAGTATTGACAGCTTGGTCGCGGTCTCCAAACGGGTCAGGGCCGATATGGAAAAAACCGAAGGCGTGGTCGATGTCGATGATTTTTCCGAAGCGCAGCACGACAAGGTGCATTTTCACCTGGACCGTGAAAAAGCCGCGCTATCCGGCATCAGCGTCGAGCAAGTTGCCCAAACCTTGCGCATCGCCGCCGCAGGCCGGAACGTCGGCATCGTTCATTTGGACAGCGAACGCCAACCGCTGGAAATCACCCTGCAACTGCCCCGCGCACTACGCTCGTCTGTCGCCGATTTACTGGCGTTGCGCGTTAAAACCGGACAGGGCGCTTTGATACCGTTAAGCGAAATAGGCAGCGCCAGTATCGAACACGAAGACCCGGTTATTTTCCACAAGAACCTGCAACGGGTGAATTACGTGATTGCCGGAATGGCCGGACGCAGCCCCGTGGAAGCGGTTTTCGATTTGAATGACGTGCTCGACGAACGCCCGTTGCCGGAAGGCTATACCGCCGAATTGGCGGGCGAGGGCGAATGGAAAATCACCGTCGATGTGTTTCGCGATCTTGGCTTGGCCTTCGCCGCCGCGTTGGTGATGATCTATGTGCTGCTGGTCGGGCAAACCGGATCGCTGAGCGTACCGCTGGTGATGATGATCGCCATTCCGCTGACCGTGATCGGCATCATGCCCGGTTTCTGGCTGCTTAACCTATTTGCTGCACCTGTTGCCGGTTACCCGAACCCGATTTATTTTACCGCCACCGCGATGATCGGTATGATTGCGTTGGCGGGGATCGTGGTGCGCAATTCGATTATCCTGATCGATTTTATCGAACGTATTCGCGCCCGTGCCGATGTGACGCTGGCGGAAGCCCTGATTGAAGCCGGTGCGATACGCTTGCGTCCGATATTTTTGACCGCCGGAGCGGCCATGTTCGGTGCGTTTGTGATTATCTTCGATCCGATCTTTTCCGGGCTGGCATGGAGTTTTATCTTCGGTATTTTTGCGTCGACTTTGTTTTCGTTGCTGGTGATTCCGGCGGTTTATTTTTTGATTAACAAAGAAACAAGTGTGTAGTTTGTATAATCGCGCACAGACGACTCGGATTTGAGTGGTGGAAAGGCGAAAGACGAAGGGCGAAGGGCGAAGGGCGAAAGACGAAAGACGAAGGGCAAAAAAAGCTTGCATTTAAGTTTAAGGGGTATTTCAATTTTTAGCCTTTAGCCTTTAGCCTTTAGCCTTTAGCCTTTAGCCTTTAGCCTTTAGCCTTTAGCCTTTAGCCTTTAGCCTTT
>NZ_JAZGVT010000030.1:0-29358 GCF_036440755.1 Methylobacter sp. Wu8
CTTGAAAAGTGATGGATAATAGAAGGTGTTGGTTTTGCTGTCATTGAAAATCAAAATGATAGGATTATTACCTCATCTAAATTATATTTTCAAGCACTTTTAAGCGCGATTGCCCTGGCGCTACGGACGGAACAAATGAATTAAATATCCATCTATGGTAGAATTAATTTTATTTTTGCCCCGATAGCTCAGCTGGATAGAGCGGTCCCCTCCTAAGGGACAGGCCGGTGGTTCAAATCCGCCTCGGGGCACCATTTATATCAACAACTTACAACGCTCATATACACACGTCTAACCGTAACCAGAGACGTCAGCTAACGCCATCGCTATAAAAACGCCGATATTACCGCAATCAACTCGACCGCCGTTTTCTGACGCGTTTTTTATTTAACCCCCCACACTTTTCACCAAGCTGCAAAACATTTGTCAGCAGCAACCTTTTATTGAGACTCTAACTAATATGCCATTTACCACCCTGGGTTTATCTGACCCGCTGCTGCGCGCCATTGCTGACGCAGGCTACACCACCCCCTCCCCGATCCAGTCGCAAGCCATTCCAGCCGTTTTAGGCGGCCATGACGTTCTGGCAGCCGCACAGACAGGAACCGGCAAAACGGCCGGATTCACCCTTCCCATTCTGCATCGCTTATCGCAAAAGGCTTATACCAATAACCGGCCGGTCAGGGTATTGATACTGACCCCAACCCGGGAACTTGCCGCGCAAATCGGCGAATCGGTCAGCAAATATGGAGCGCATTTGCATCCCCGCTTAAAATCCGAAGTCGTATTCGGCGGAGTAAAGATCAACCCGCAAATGATGCGCTTAAGAGGCGGCGTAGACATCCTGGTCGCCACGCCCGGACGCTTGCTGGATCTGGTTAATCAGAATGCGGTGAAACTCGATCAAGTAGAAACACTGATACTTGACGAAGCGGATCGCATGCTGGACATGGGTTTCATCCGGGATATTCGCAAAATCATCGCCTTGCTGCCGAAGAAACGCCAAAACCTGCTGTTTTCGGCGACCTTTTCCGAAGATATACGCAAGCTCACAACGGGACTCCTGGTCAATCCGATAAAAATCGAGGTCGCTCCGCGCAACACCGCCGCAGAACTGGTTGAGCAAGTCGCTTACCTGGTTAATAAAGCCAACAAAACCGAACTGCTCTGTCACTTGATAAAAGAGCATGACTGGCGGCAGGTTTTGGTTTTTACGACTACCAAGCACGGCGCGAACCGGCTCACTGAAAAACTTAACAAGATAAACATTAAGGCGGCGGCAATACACGGCAACAAAAGCCAGGGCGCCAGAACCAGTGCATTGGCGGGCTTTAAAGCCGGTGAAATCAGG
Source organism: Methylobacter sp. Wu8 (assembly GCF_036440755.1). NCBI lineage: Bacteria > Pseudomonadati > Pseudomonadota > Gammaproteobacteria > Methylococcales > Methylococcaceae > Methylobacter > Methylobacter sp. Wu8. The sequence continues at coordinate 1,352 of NZ_JAZGVT010000030.1, forward strand.
GTGCTGGTGGCGACCGATGTCGCGGCGCGCGGCATCGATATTAACCTGCTGCCGCATGTCGTCAATTTTGAACTGCCCAGAGCGCCGGAAGACTATGTACACAGAATCGGCCGAACCGGTCGCGCAGGTGAGGAAGGCCAAGCTATATCGCTGGTGTCCCATGATGAATACAGCTTCTTGCGTCAAGTTGAAAAGCTGATCGGGAAAGAGATTAGACGCGAACAAATTGCCGGTTTTGAAGCGTCCGCAGTTGCGCCGCCGATGCCGCCAGAGCCGCCGCGAGGACCGCGCCCAAGCAGAAACTCAAATCAGCCACGGAAACCCGGCGGTAATCAAGCCGGAAATAAGCCTAGAGCGAAAAGCGCTTAGATTCACAGGTAGGATTGCATGGCGTAACTGCTTCTAAAAGCACATCACCGCGAAGACATGAAGTTCCCGAAGAAAAAACTTCGTGCTCTTCGTGGTGATATGTCTTATTAAGTTATATTAGCGTTACGTTATGCTAACCCGACGCCTCATCCCCATTGAGATTTGCGGACATTAAAATTGCGTCCCTTTATTTTGCCGTTTCTCAAGCAAGCCAGGGCCTTATCAACACTGTCGCGCTTGATTGCAACGTAAGCATGGGCATCAAAAATATCGATCTTGCCCACTTCGCTGCCTGCAATCCCGGAGTCGCCGGTTAACGCCCCCAATATATCCCCCGGACGCACTTTATTCTTGCGCCCGCCGTCGATCCACAAAGTCACCATCGGCGGTTCGAAGCGCTGCTCATGGTTCATCTGGAATGGAGCCACTTCATCCCATTTGGCAGGAATGTTCTGATATTTTTCAATAGCTTTGACCCGGATTAATTCCTTTTCCGTACAAAGACTTAACGCCAAACCTTTGTTACCGGCGCGACCGGTACGCCCGATTCTATGCACATAAATTTCAGGATCCCAGGGTAATTCATAATTAATCACCGCCTGCATATCCTTGATATCCAGCCCCCGCGCAGCCACATCGGTCGCCACCAGCACTGAACAGCTCTTGTTGGCAAAACGAACCAACACTTGGTCCCGATGCTTTTGCTCCAGATCGCCATGCAGTGACTGAACCGAGAAACCGCTATTTTCAAGGAAACTCGCCACATCCTGGCAATCCCGTTTGGTATTGCAAAAGACCACAGTCGATTCGGGCCGATAGTAGGACAAAAGATAGCCTAATGCACTGATTTTTTTAGATTTTTCTACCTGATAAAAACGTTGCTCAATGTCGCTGTCATGATGCCTGGTTTCGATACTGACAGACACCGGCTTAAACTGGAATTTCTGGCTCATCTCCCTGATAGGCTCGGCATAAGTCGCGGAAAACAGCAAAGTCTGCCGATGCGTCGGCGCGTATGAAATCACATCGGTAATGGCTTCTTCAAAACCCATGTCCAGCATCCGGTCGGCCTCGTCCAAAACCAACACCTTGAGATTACTCAAACGCAAGCTGCGTTTGCGTAGATGCTCCTGCAACCGCCCCGGCGTGCCGACAACCACATGAACGCCATGCTCCAACGAACCCAGCTGCGGACCGAAAGGCACGCCGCCGCACAAGGTCAGCACCTTAATGTTTTGCGTAAACCGGGCTAATCGCCGGATTTCCTTGCAGACCTGATCGGCCAGTTCCCGCGTAGGGCAAACCACCATCGCCTGAACCCTAAAACTGTTCAAATCCAACTTGGACAACAGACCAATGCCGAAAGCGGCGGTTTTGCCGCTGCCGGTTTTAGCCTGCGCAATCACGTCCCTGCCTTCAAGAATATGCGGCAAACTCTCCGCCTGGATAGGCGTTAAGTGGGTGTAACCCAGGGATTCAATGTTTTCAAGCAGGGCGGGTTTTAAAGCTAGGGATGAAAATTTGGCAGTACTCACTAAGGACTCTTTATATTGACGTGAATGGCGGCGAACTGCCGTCATTCAATCGCTTATGATACCAGATAGCGGGACCTTAAGCCGGACAAGGTTGATGTTTCAATTGTTAATATCAAATTAGCCAGACACATCAACAAATCCGTGCAAGCCGCGCTTGGACTTAACCGCCAGCCAGTCTTTCAATTGCTTTAACTCTGCGGTTTCTTCCAGGCCGTCCAGGCTTTTCTTATTTTTCAGCAGGCGGAATGCCGCCGACAGCACTTTATACCGCTCTCCGGTAATGCCTGCGCGTCTTAAACCTACGGTGTTCAACTTGTAATGCCGGGCGGGACGTCCGCCGATCAGCATAAAGGGAATCACGTCCATGTTAAGGCCGGTCGTACCCTGCACTATCGCGTATGAACCGATTCTGCAAAATTGGTGCGCAACGACAGCCCCCCCGATAAAAACATTATTGCCGACTTCAACATGCCCACCGATGGCGACATTATTGGCGAATATGGTGTTATTCCCAACGGAGCAATCATGCGCGACATGGCTGTTGTTCATAAAAAAACAGCCCGACCCGATACGGGTCTCGGCATTTTCTTTAGAGGCGCGGTGCGCCGTAAAACCCTCTCTGAAAACGTTGTTGTCTCCGCAGACCAGCCAGGAAACTGTCTCGGCTTTAAAGCCGGTATCTTGCGGTAATCCGCCCAACACAGCATGCGGATGTAAAATATTGCCGTCGCCCATCTTCACATGACTGTGTACCACGGCATGAGCGCCCACTTGGCAGTTGGCTCCCAGTTGAGCGCCTGCTTCGATAACGGCAAAAGGCCCTACCGTAATATTGTCTCCCAGCGACACATCCGGTGCTATATAGGCGGTTGGATGAATATTTTGAGCCATCTTTTATCCTCTTGGATGAAATTTTGAATGTAATTCTTTAAGCCTTTCCCGGGCAATATGGGTATAGATTTGCGTGGTCGATAAATCCGAATGCCCGAGTAATAACTGCACGACCCGCAAATCCGCTCCATGATTCAACAAATGTGTGGCGAAAGCGTGTCTCAACGTATGCGGCGACAGCGCTTTGTTAATGCCGGCTTTTTTTGCATTGCGTTTGATAATATGCCAAAAAGCCTGCCGTGTCATATTCTCGGCCCGGTTGGTGACAAACAGGTAATCGCATTGCCGCTGACCGAGAATGGTCTTTCTGGCTTGAGTCATATAGCTTTCCAGCCAGCTCATGGCTTCTTCGCCGACCGGCACCAGGCGCTCTTTGTTGCCCTTGCCGATAATTCTGACCACGCCTTGCCTGAAGCTAATCTGTTCGAACTTTAAGTTGACCAGCTCCGATACCCTGAGCCCTGTGGCGTAAAGCATTTCCAGCATGGTTCTGTCCCTAAAACCAAGCGCGTTGGTGACTTCAGGCGCATCCAACAGCAACTCGACATCCTGTTCCGATAGCGATTTGGGCAACGGCTGGCCGATATGGGGCGATTCTATTAAGGCGGTCGGGTCGACTTGAATGCTGTTTTCCCGGATGTAATACCCGTAGAACCGGCGCAAACTGGACAAAATACGCGCAGTAGACCGGTTGCCTATGCCTTCTTTATAACGGCTGGACAGAAATTCGGATAGCTGCCCCCCGTCCACTTCCAGTATCGGCTTATCTTTTAACCATTTGGCAAAAATCCTTAAATCGCTGCCGTAAGCCGAAAGCGTGTTCTCGCTCAAGCCCTGCTCGACCCAAACCGCATCGAGAAATTGATCTATCAAAGCCGTTGCGTTCATTTTTTATAGTTTGCTTCAAATTCCAGCAATTTGTATTTTACCGCCAATAAATCGCCGCCGGTTTGCCCGCAATAGCCACCCATGCCGGAAACGGAAACCACCCGGTGGCAGGGGATGAATAAAGCATAAGGATTGTCCCGGCACGCGTTGCCGACTGCCCGCGCCGATGAGCCTATTTTCTTGGCCAATGCGGAATAGGTCATGGTTTCACCAAAGGGTATTTGGCAAAGCGCGGCCCAGACTTGATTTCTGTAGACGCTGCCTTGTTTTAACAGTTTGATGTTAATAGGTCTATCGGGATGCCGCCAATAGGCGTCTAACTCATGTTCAGCAGGCGGACTCGGACAAACGCCCGAATCCCAGTCTGTTTTGCTGATCACGCCCTGACAGCTAGTCAAAACAAACTGCCCGGCCGGAGTCTGAAGCCTTACAACTTCCTCAGCTTCCGAGCAATTTTCGACCCACTGAATTATAAACGGCATAAAACAAGTCCTGAATAATTTTAATGATTCGCTAAAAGACAATCGCTCTAAATTAACCGCCATAAAAAAAGGCAGCCCAAAGCTGCCTTTTTTATCTCATGAAAACCGACTTGATTAAAGTTTTTCTTTAATACGAGCCGCTTTTCCGGTCAGGTCACGCAAGTAATACAACTTGGCACGACGCACATCGCCGCGACGCTTAACATTGATCTCGCTAATCAGCGGGCTGTGTGTTTGGAAAACACGCTCAACGCCGGTACCGTGAGAAATTTTTCTTACTGTGAAAGCCGAGTTTAATCCGCGATTACGTTTTGCAATCACGATGCCTTCAAAAGCCTGAATTCTTTCACGATCGCCTTCTTTTACCTTAACCTGTACAACAACTGTGTCACCTGGACCAAAGTCAGGAATCTGTTTCAATTGTTCCGCTTCCAATTCATCAATAATATTGCTCATACCACACCTTAATTTAAACCAACTCCACAATAAATTCTTTAAGCAAGTTTTCCTGCTCTGCGCTCAAATTCTTTTTTTTCAATAAATCCGGCCGTCTCTGCCAAGTCCGACCCAAAGCCTGCTTCATACGCCAGCGATCTATATCCGCATGATTGCCGCCTAACAAAACTTCCGGTACCGAGTGTCCTTCAATCTGTTCCGGCCTGGTAAAATGCGGACAATCCAGCAAGCCATCGCTATGAGAGTCCTGCTGAGCCGAATCCTCATCACCGAGCACACCCGGCAACAAACGCGTCACCGCATCAATCACTATCAGCGCTGCTAGCTCGCCGCCACTGATAACATAGTCACCGATAGACCATTCATCGTCGCAATCCAGCTCAACAAAACGCTCGTCAATACCTTCATAACGCCCCGCAACTAAAATCAGCTGCGATACTTTACCGGCCTCTGCCAGCAAAGCCTGAGTAATCGGTTTGCCTTGCGGACTCAAATAAACCACTTTAGCGCCTTCAGCGCCAGCCTGTTTTGCGGCATTGACCGCATCATGCAAGGGCTGATATTTCATGACCATGCCAGGACCGCCGCCGTAAGGACGATCATCAACTGTTCTGTGCCTGTCGTGGGTATAATCCCGAGGATTCCATGTCGACAAACCGACTATATTGCGTTCGATCGCCCTGCCGGTTACACCGCAACCCGCAGCCGCTGTCACCATTTCCGGAAATAACGTTACAACATCAAAACGCATGGTGATAATTAAAACTCAGGATCCCAGTCGACAATAATTTTGCCCGCATCCAGATCAACATTAATTATCGTCTGTCCCTGTAAAAACGGAATAACCCGTTCTCGATCTCCATGGACAATAACGACGTCATTAGCGCCTGTTTCCAGCAAACTATCAACTGTGCCTAGCTGAACGCCATCAATGGTTTCAACAGCCAACCCGATCAACTCGGACCAGTAATATTCGCCTTTAGCGGCTTTCGGCAGTTGATCTCGGGTTATAAAAACATCCCAACCCATCAGACCGGCTGCTTGATCCCTGTCACTAACACTGTCCAGCTGGGCGACTATCGTCTTGCCCTGCAGCTGTCCGTCAACAACATCAACGGTTTTTATCTCGTCGCCTTTTATCAACAACCAAGGAGAATAAGTTAAAATATTTTCCCTCGGATCAGTGAAGGAAAATACCTTAACCCATCCTTTTACACCAAAAACGCCGGAAATTTTTCCGACACTTATATGCTGCTGTTCTGACAAACGGTTTATGCCGCCGCTTTTTGTGCGTCTTTAATCAATTTTGCAACGCGATCAGAAGGCTGCGCGCCATTGGCTTTCCAATGCTCAACTCGTTCGCTATCTAAACGCAATCTTTCTTCATTGCCACGAGCCAGTGGATTGAAAAAACCAACACGTTCAATATAACGGCCGTCGCGACCGCTTCTGCTATCGGTTACAACAACGTGATAGAAAGGACGATTTTTCGCGCCACCTCTAGAAAGACGAATGGTTACCATCTAAGTTCCTCAAAAAACATTTAGTCAAAATTGAATCGATTTATTTTACGCGATTTTCCATATAAGTAAAGAACAACACACAACCGATCAAGTTCATTCGCTCTGGCAATCAAATAAGCAGCCATTGCGACAATGAACTATCGTCTCATGCCGCCCATACCACGCACATTATTTTTTATGCCTCGCATCATGTTGGCCATATTGCCGGACTTGAAGCGCTTCATCATTTTCTGCATCATCATAAACTGCTTCAGGATGCGATTGACATCCGACAACTGCTGCCCACAACCGTCCGCAATACGTTTCTTCCGATTGCCTTTAATCAGGTCGGGATAGCGCCTTTCCTTCATGGTCATGGAATTAATGACCGCAATCTGGCGCGACAACTCCTTATCATTAACCTTGTCTCTCACTTCCTGAGGAATACTATTCATACCGGGCAACTTATCCAACATGGAGCCGACTCCACCCATGCTCTGCATTTGCTGCAATTGCTCACGAAAATCTTCCAGATCAAAAGACTTGCCTTTTTGCAGCTTTTTAACGAGTTTCTCGGCCTTTTCCTTGTCAACTTTCTGTTCGATCTCTTCAATCAGACCCAGCACATCACCCATACCCAAAATACGGGAAGCGATACGATCAGGATAGAAAGGCTCCAAAGCATCGGTTTTTTCGCCCATCCCGATAAACTTGATCGGCTTGCCGGTAATATGGCGTATAGACAGCGCCGCCCCGCCTCGTGCGTCACCGTCCGCCTTGGTCAGGATAACCCCGGTCAACGGCAACGCGTCATTAAAGGCTTTTGCTGTAATTGCCGCATCCTGCCCGGTCATGCTGTCAACAACAAACAAGGTTTCGATAGGATTGATTGCCGCATGCAACGCTTTAATCTCGCCCATCATTTCATCATCGACATGCAGACGGCCTGCGGTATCGATAATAATGACATCGAGAAATTTTTTCCTGGCCGCTTCAATCGCATTCTTGGCAATATCTACCGGATCTTGCGACGCATCGCTTTCAAAAAACTCCAAAGAAAGATCGTTTGCCAGCATCTGCAACTGCTTGATCGCCGCAGGACGATAAACGTCGGCGCTGACCACGCCGACTTTTTTCTTTTGATTTTCTTTTAACCAACGACCCAGTTTGGCCACCGTCGTGGTTTTACCGGCACCTTGCAAGCCCGCCATTAAAATAATCGCGGGAGGGACGGCATTAAGATTCAGCTTTTCGTTGGCCTCGCCCATCACGGTGACCAGCTCAGCCTGAACCAACTTAATCAGCGACTGGCCGGGCGACAGACTGGACTGAACCTCCTGACCTAACGCACCTGTTTTGATACGTTCAATAAAGTCCGTAACCACCGGCAAAGCAACATCGGCCTCAAGCAAAGCCATCCGCACTTCGCGCAGGGTGTCCTTGATATTGCTTTCAGTCAAGCGCCCCTGGCCCTTAATTTTTTTAAGCGTGCTACCTAATCGATCGGTTAAATTATCAAACATATCAGTATCTTTAATTAAATCTTCAGGGAAACCATTCACTAACACAAATGCGTTAGGACTATTTAGCGGGATATATTAACATAGCCATTGAGGCCTTTGCATTAAACTCAAGGGAATTTGGGTGTGATGGAAATGCGACTTGTCGCATTATCTGGAAGCTAATGCCCCTTACCATTCATACTGGCAAAAAGTCCACACCTGACAGTGGCGTTACCGATTGATTACAAACCAATAAAACGACCCTAATGAACACCATCGCACTCGCCACCCTGTCAATATGCACTTATCTGGCAAGCACGCTGCTTATTGCCTGGGATACTCATCAGAACAAAAGACAAAGTACACCGCTTTATCTTGGATGGCTGGCCGTAGGCGCACATACCTTATATACCGCCGCCGCATTCCAGCAAAACAGCAGCTTCAATTTTAGCTTTATCAGTACCGCGTCCCTAGTTTCACTGATTGTCGCCCTGCTGCTGCTTATCGCTACACTCAACAAGCCTGTCGAAAAACTCGGTCTCGTCATATTTCCGGTTGCCGCGATCATGCTGGCGCTGGAACTGAACCTGCCCGAGAAACCGCATCTACTGCACACCCACAACTGGCAGATGAGCGTACACATCTTAACCTCAATTATCGCGTTCAGCCTGCTCAATATCGCCGCCTTGCAAGCCGTTCTGCTCGCCATTCAGGACCAGCAGCTTAAAAGCCACCCGCCCAAACGCTTTATCCAGTCATTGCCTTCCTTGCAAGCCATGGAATCTTTATTGTTCCAAATGCTCGGCACAGGACTTTTTTTCCTGAGCATTTCCCTGATCAGCGGCTTCATCTTTATCGAAGATTTGTTTGCCCAGCATTTGGCGCACAAGACTGTATTATCCATAATCGCCTGGATCATTTTTTCCAGCTTGCTGATAGGCCGATTGCGTTACGGATGGCGAGGAAAAACCGCAGTCCGCTGGACCTTGACGGGCTTTGTTTTGCTGCTGCTGGCTTACTTCGGCAGCAAGCTGGTGCTGGAAATTATCTTACATAGATAATGCATTTTTACAGCTTCCTTACACCCATGCCGGTTTCAATCCAAATATAAACTATGCTGGAAACCCCTGAAGACACACTAGACCCATCCGACTGGAATGCCTTTCGCTTGCAAGGCCATCGGATGCTGGACGACATGATCGACTATCTTGAACACCTGCGCGATCAACCGGTCTGGCAACCGATGCCCGACGAAGTGCGTAATTCATTCCGCCAAGCATTGGATGACGTCCCATCCGACCTAGCAAAAACGCATGAACTATTTCTCAAAGACGTACTCCCCTACGCCTTGGGCAACGTCCATCCCGGTTTTATGGGCTGGGTTCATGGCGGAGGAACCCCGGTCGGCATGCTCGCGGAAATGCTGGCAGGCGGGCTGAACGCCAATCTCGGCGGACGCGATCAATCGCCGATAGAAATCGAACGACAGGTCGTACAGTGGGTCCGAAGACTGTTTAATTTCCCGGAAACCGCCAGCGGCCTGTTTGTGACCGGCACCTCGATGGCCAACCTGATCGGCGTCCTGATTGCACGCACCGCCCGCTTAGGCACCGATGTACGTCATACGGGCATGGCCGCCAACGGTCAACAGTTGGTCGCCTATACCTCGGCCGGCGCACATATCAGCATCGTTCAAGCCATGGACATTGCAGGCTTCGGCAGTGACGCGTTGCGCATGATACCCGTCGATCAGCTGCACCAGATGGATATAGCGGCGCTTGAACGCGCCATTGCCGAGGACAAAAAAGCCGGCCTGACGCCGTTTTTCATTGCCGGCACAGTGGGAACCGTAGGCGTCGGCGCCATTGACAACCTTCAGGCTATTGCCGAACTTTGCGAACGCGAAAATATCTGGTTCCACGTCGACGGCGCATACGGCGCGCTGGCCATGCTCGCGCCTGATATTGCACCGCGACTGCAAGGCATCGAGCGCGCCGATTCGATCGCCTTCGATTTCCATAAATGGGGACAAGTTCCCTATGATGCAGGATTCATCTTGGTGCGGGACGGCGAGCTGCATCACAACGCATTCGCTTCGCCCGCCGCTTACCTGAAACGGGAAACCCGCGGCATGGCGGCCGGTTCGCCATGGCCGTGCGACTTCGGCCCCGATCTTTCACGCGGTTTCAGGGCGCTCAAAACCTGGTTCACCTTAAAAGTTTACGGCGAGGAAAAATTAGGCAGGGTTATTTCAAACACCTGCGCGCTGGCCCAGCACTTGAAGCGGCGTATCGAAGCCGAACCGCAGCTGGAACTGCTCGCGCCCGTTGCGCTGAATATCGTATGCTTCCGCTACCGTAGCGAGGATGCCGACCGGGTCAATGCCGACCTGGTGGTCGCGCTGCAGGAGTCCGGCATTGCGGCACCGTCAACGACAACCATCAACGGACAGCTGGCCATTCGAGCCGCCATCGTCAATCATCGCACCACCGTAAGCGACATTGACGCATTGATCGACGCCACGCTCGAATTGGGCGGGATTGCCGCTCGCAGCGCCTGTTCCTGACAGGCTTGCCGCATACACACCATTCCTGGCGATAGAAAATGCCCAACCTTAGGAAAACCAATGCAATCCAATGAACATACCGAACCGCTGCTCGGCCTCGCAAAGCTGATGCGAATGGCTTACTCCGGCTCCGACCTCGCCCCGTTGGGCACGCAGTTGATCGAACGCGCCGAGACTGAAACCGGCGGCCACGCCCTGATGGATTTATCCACGATTTTGCAGCTCCGTGGCAACCGCGACTTGGCCTTAAGCACGCAAGCCCAGGCCATAGAAAGCCAGCAAATATATTCCCCGCCGACTGCAACTGGTCAAGTCAATATCCGCCTGCTTGCGATCATGGGTACAGGCGACTTGATGTCCAACACGCCGGTGGAATTCCTGCTGGAAGACTCCGATGTCGCCCTCGATATCGTCTATGTAACCCAAAACCAGCCTTTACCGGCCGATCTGCCGGATCACGATGTGCTGTTCGTCGCCATCGCCCAATCCGACCGGAATATGCCGCTGTTAAAACAGATCGATGCCTCTATAGCAACATGGCCCCGCCCGGTGCTGAACAGGCCTGACCGTATTGCATTGATGTCGCGGAATGAAGCCTGCGTATTGCTAAAATCCGCACCGGGCATAGAGATGCCGATTACGGTACGCATATCCCGGCAAACCCTCCAACAAATCGCCGATGGCGAACTGCCGCTGACAGAGATTCTCGACGACGGCGTTTTCCCGATTATCGTCCGCCCGGTCGATTCCCACGCAGGGAAAGACCTGGACAAGATAGACAGCCCAACCGTGCTTGTCAGCTACCTGCAAAACATGCTCAATGAAGAGTTTTATATATCCCGTTTTGTCGACTATCGCGGACAGGATGGCTTGTTCCGCAAATACCGCATCGTACTGATCGACGGCAAACCCTTTGTTTGCCATGTCGGCATATCCGAACACTGGATGGTCCACTACCTGAATGCAGGCATGGCCGAAAGTGCCGAAAAACGCGCCGAAGAAGAGCGCTTTATGATCGATTTCGACAGCGGCTTTGCCCGTCAACATGCCGAAGCCTTCCGCGCCATCAACGAACGGGCCGGACTGGATTATCTGGGCATCGATTGCGGCGAAACCGCCGACGGCAAACTGCTGATTTTCGAGATTGACAGCTGTATGATTGTCCATGCGATCGATCCGGTCGATATTTTTCCCTACAAGCAACCGCAGATGAAGAAAGTATTCAGCGCCTTTCGGCAGATGCTGCTTAACGCAATGCAACGTAGCGCCGCTTAATGTCATCATTAACTAACTGCATTACGCCTGACAACTCATTGCGGGAGCGCAAGCAGAGCTTGCAGGCGAAGCCTGCACTCCATACTTCATAATTATTGTGCAAAACCTTTTCAAAACGCCCTGCAACCTGCCATCCACAGAACAACTGCTGCTTGCAGGCGGCGATGCGCGTATCGCGGTCGATCCGCTCAGCGGACTGAATAAATACGGCTGCGGGCCGTTTCCCGACCCTCAGCTGCTGGCATTCGGCTCCTCTACCGCATCGATTATTTCCGCAGAAGGTTTCGCCGCCGCAGACCGGCTGCGCCAAAAACTGCTGACAGCCCTCGGCACGGAATCGCCTTCAACCGTTTATGCACGGGAAATGCAGCGGATTCGCCAGGAATGCCTGCGCTTATGCGACCTGTCCGACGTCACCGGACTGGAACTTATATTCTCCCCATCCGGCACCGACATCCATAGCATTGCCTCCCAATATGCAGGCAGCGGCGCATCCGCACCGGCGCTGGCCGTCATGGTCGAAGCCAATGAAACCGGAAGCGGAGTGGCATCGGCCTTGGCGGATAATACCGTTGAAATTGCACAAGTATCGATTCGGCTGGACGATGGGACGCCCAGGCCGCCGGCCGCAATCGACGCCGACGTGGAAACACTGGCCGGTAAAGCCGTCGCATCAAACCGGCGCATACTGTTGATTCTGGTCGATCAATCCAAAACCGGGTTAATCGCGCCGAGCCCCGCCTGCGTCATCGCGCTGCACCGTCGTTTCCCCGATAACATAGAGGTACTGGTCGATGCCTGCCAATTCCGCATCGCAATGCCGACTTTGCGCGCCTATCTGGAACAAGGCTTCATGGTCGCGCTGACCGGTTCGAAATTCCTTGCCGCTCCGACTTTCTCCGGTATGTTATTGCTTCCTCCGGCCCTGGCAGAGCGGTTCCAGAAACGTCCATTCCCACGCCGTCTGTCGTCTTGTTCGTCAAAAGCCGATTGGCCGACTAACTGGACCGGAGCCGAGCATCTGGATCATGCAGCCAATTTCGGCCTGCTGCTGCGTTGTGAAGTCGCGCTGGAAGAACTGCGCCGGTTTCGCGCCGTACCGCAAGCAGCCGTCATCGAGTTCTTGCGGGCCTTTGCAGAGGCGATCCGGCAACGGCTGGCGTCCGATCCTCACTTCGAGCCCTTGCCTGTCACGCCGCTCGACCGTCGTCCGTTAATAGAACCGGATAACTGGGACCATCTCCAGACCATCTTTCCTTTTCTGCTTTACCATCCCCAGCCCGCCGGGCGGACACCGTTAAGTCGCGAGGAAACCCTGCATATCTACCGGCAACTGCCGACCACATTAGACTTAACCGATCGCAACAGCGATATTGCCGCAATACGCTGCCAACTTGGCCAGCCCGTCGCCTGCGGCAGCCGTAACGGCGCGGCGGTCAGCGCCTTACGTTTGTGCCTCAGCTCACGGCTGATTGTCGAAACGGCAACAAGCAGTGACAAGGGCATCGGCGTGATTAAAAATGCGCTACTGGCTTTAGACAAAACGGCATGGTTAATCCAATCAAGCGTCAATGAAGTTTAAACAATTTTGGTGATGCTCGCCGAACTCAGCGCTGTTTGCGCAATTTAAGTTCTGCAAGCAATTCCAGGCTGTACTCTTCACTGGCCGTCAGGTCAGCAAGAGAGGCATCATTGTTATCGCGTATCTAGGTCAACGGCATCTGCCATCAGGCCAAATCCAGCAATGCAAAACATATAGGTAGAAATAGTTCGGGATTCATGCTGGCCATTAAGCAGGAATTGTAAACGCGAGCCCCCTGAAACAAAACGTCCTACCCGTAAACTCTGGCACTCGGAATCGTATTTCACCATAGACCCCACACCAAAATCTGAGCACTTGCCTATATAAAAAGTGCCGCTTTCCGGTTCCTGGTCCCGCCAGTCGCGAAAAAATCCAAGCGGAATTGCACTGCCCCCCTAGCGAATACGTCAGAATATTGAACTGTTGGCTCATCGGGTGGTCTCCGTCAATTCCGGAAAAATCATTTTCTGTTTCGACTTTCATGCTCGGTATCTTCCCTTCTACAGCTTTTATGCTTATCGCGATAATTTTTTAATTTTATCCAAACCGCTCTTAAGCTCGGTTTTATCGAATTCATCCAATGGCGTATAGGAACAATAGCCGTAGACAATTTTTTCGTCATCGTCCAGTGTTTCAAACATCGACTCAGGTATGGCTCTCGGGTAATCAAACCCTTGTTTTATATACCAACGGCAAAACGTGGCAATGAGCGCCCACCGGTCTCTTTTCACGCTGTTTTCCAGAGTTGCATGCAAAATCCTGCTGTCCCAAATCACAATATCCCCGGCTTCGGCCTCTAAAGGAATTGCCTCCGCATTCTCGCCTTGCGGCGCATATTCCCCGGTTTGATGGGATTTTGGCACGACCAGTGTAACAGCCATTGTCCACCTTGGAATCATTCAGGAAAAGAATGGCTTGACCGACGGAAGTATAGTTTCCTGAGTAAGGAATAAACGAGTCTATGTGGTACGGCAAAGCTTCAAGCGAGCTGCGCAGATGCATCGCGCGCAGTATTATAGTTGGGCTGATCCGGCGGGATTGCCGCATAAAATTTTTCGTTCAGCAGCTCTTTCAGGACTTCGCCCGGCGTGCCGCGAATAAATAAGCGAAGCGCGTCCTGACGCTTGTAAATAGTCCGGTCAAAACTGTTCAATCGCTGTTGATTACGCAACAAATTAGCCTGTTCATCCTCGGTATATTGAAAGGTATTGGCAAACTCGAGCAAGTTCCGAACTACAGCCGGGTCAACGGCCTGCTTGATAACGGCATAGCCTTGCTGACGTATATGATTGACATGCGTTTTTGCGGTTAAAGAGATCATTCTTTCTGATTCATTGATCTGGCAGGAAAACTTCCTCAACCTGTTCTATGGTTGGGAAATCGGGAAAATATTGAGCCCGATGGACACTCCGCTGATAAGCGCTCGGGTAGCAGCGGTCAATAAATGTGATTTCATCGGCGTTATCGAATCGGGTTGAAAGTGCAAACCGGTATTGGCCGGGTGTCCCATTGCTTGAACTGCGATGGACGGTAAACATCGACATAAACACCACATCACCCACGTCGACCTCGGCTGGAATGAAATCCGCTTCTCGGTACTGCTCAGGCCGCAGCTCCCATAAGGCGCTACTGCTATCCACAGTGGCTAACAGACCTCGCTTATGGCTGCCCGGAATCAGCTCCAACGGAAAGTTATCCCGATCCACCCGGACCAGCGGCAGCCAAACAACCACGCCGTCCAGGCTGCCCTGTACCGAAGGAAAGTCCTGGTGCACGCCCAGTCCGAAATAGCCTTCCGGGATTTTTAACTCATGCGCCATGATATGAGCGACTTGACCGCCCGGTACAAAAATGTCTCGCCAACCGAATTTATCGAACAGAAAACCGGTGATCCGGGGATCATGTAACAGCTGGTATATATCGAGCTTTCGCCATACCGCCCCGGCCGTCTTTTTGTAACGCTCCAGGTCACATTGATGCAGTGCCTGCATCGCATCAAAAAGCGCCATGCCTTCAACGTCAACGAAGATTTGCCGCAACTGGTCGAGAAAGGTCTTGGCGATAGAGTCCCGCACCTTATCAACGCACTGCTGATCCAACAGGCCTTTCGCGACGAAAAATCCATTTGACTTATATTGTTCGAGTTCGGCAGTCATTATCCAGTCCTCTATAAATAGATCGGTAACACCGTGAGTTAGGGCGCCGTCAAAACCTACGCTGAAGCCTCGGCGTAACCAAAGCCTGTCTGCCCAAAACCGTTTCCGTTGTAGAACATATAACGGCGACCGCCAACATCAACCACTTCGGGATAAGCCAGCATGAAAGAATCCCAGCCTTGATTACTCAACTCGATACCGGCCTGATCGTCCAGGCGAGTCCACACCAGGCCATCGCCGGATTCAGCGTAGCCGATACGGTAACTATTCGCACAGGTATCCCGGTAATCGGTATGGCCGCGGTAACTGTACCACATGCGATAAAGCGCGCCATCTTTGCACACACTGGCCCTGGCGATGCCGCCCTCGGCAGCGTCGGCATAGTCAATCGCCACTCGCCCTTCCCTGCGCCAATGAATGCCGTCGTCCGATTCGGCATATTTGAGATGGTAAAACGGCTCCATGCGCCCGCCGATCATCTCCCAGCCGGTACACGACAGATACCAGTTGCGCCAAACGCCATTTTCAATCCGAACGCAGGTCGTAGCGCAAAAATAAGGCTCCTCGGCCGAGCGATCCATGACCGGGCCGTCAAACAGCCGACGGTAGGTGCATCCGCCATCGTCACTGACCGCCAAACCCACAGAGTTATGATACGGCACTGTATTGCGCACATTCCAGCCGATGTAATACAAATATTTCAGTCCCTGCCAGTTCACGATTGAAGACGGCATCATGCCGCAATCGTCAAACGTCCCCGGCAAACCAAGCTGCAACAAGGGTTCCGCCTGAATATCAAGGATATTCGCCGGATTTGCCGCATCCACTTTCATCCGTGCAATCAAACTGCGATTAGCGTCGTCGCGGCTGCTGAAAAACACATCCAGCCGCTTGTCATCCAGCATATCCACCGTAGGAATCTGGGCGTGCGACCGCGCCCACGGCAGCCGTTCATCAAGGCCGTAAATGATCCCGCGCTTATGCCACGAAATCACGCCGCGCTTCTCTTAAAAACACAGTTAAACAAACCATCGTAGTTTTGCACTTGATATTTTTCTTGCAGAATAAAGCCATTGCTTTCAAAAACGGAAAAGACTGTTGAACTGATGAATTCTTCGGTCAATTCCATAAAAATAGACTCGACATGTTTCAGGCACAACTTGGCGCCTTGCAACACTTCGGCTTCCGCCCCGTCGACATCGATTTTCAAATACCGCGGCAGAGGCAGCCCCATCGTCTCGACCAAATCGTCAAGCCTGCATTTTAAGACCGGATGCGAATGTGCGGGCTGAAAATCAACACCAAAAACGTCTCTGGACTGATCCAGGATCTTCTCATGCCCACCCAGCTCCATGCGCTTTATATGCATCTTGCCAACCGCCATTTCTTTGGAAACAGCCAGGTTATAACAACCTTCAAGCGCTGCTCCTGATGACGTTGAATTAAGATAACTATTGTACGCCAGCAGAAAATAATTCAGCGGATCGGGTTCAATGGCGATAACCCGCAAACCGCATGCAGCGGCATACATTGAAAATATCCCGTTACTGGCGCCAACGTCATATAAAACTTCCCCTGCGGGGATACGGTCAATCCAGTCCAACAATTCAGGCTCTATATGCTCATGGCCTGAAGCCATCCATAACAATCTGCGGGACAGGCAAAGCCAATCGATTTTTTTTCCTCTAACCGTTGTGCTGTACCTGAAATCATCCAAATTAAAAGCATCGGCTTTTTTTAGATGCTCGCTGTCTACCAATGTCTCTAAGGCAACAAATGCGCGTTCGTGGGCCATTATTTTTCCTGATGTGTTATTTTGCTACAGCTTCATCTTTGTGCTGGGCATAACCAACTTAATTGCGGGATTGCCTTTGTATACACCCCAAGCCTCGGTATCTTTGACGATGGAAGATGCCATCGCGACAAAGCTGCCTTCAGCAATTCGCAAGCCATCACGCAACGTCGAATTCACGCCAAAAAAACTATATGAGCCAATATCACAATGCCCGGACATCACCACATGGGAGGTAAACGTCACATGATCGTGAATCACACTGTGATGGCCGATGTGGTTACCGCTCCACAATACGACATTATTGCCGATGCGGGTAAACGGCTGGAGGGTATTGTTTTCCAGAATGAAGCAATTCTCGCCGATTTCGTTGTCGAATACCGTGGCTTTACTGCTCAGGTAACTAATACACTGATAGCCCTTGCCTTTGATCGTCTGGTAAACCGCCTCGCGATCGCGATTCATGTTCTTCGGCGACATCGGCGCAAAAAACGCATGGTTATCGGGGGGGAAAAGTGATTCAACGTCTTCAAATGCGACTACCGGCAGGCCTCGGAACACCGGATCTTCCGGCAGGTAATCACGATTGACGCTAAAAGCGACCACTTCATGTACGGAATCCCGTTCCAGATAATAGTGCGCCAATTCTGCAAAATCTTTTATGCCAAAAATCACCACATTAGCCATACAAGGGCTCCTTATAAACGTAGACTGTATATTCGTACAAACCGTAATCGTTACGTATCACAAAATGACGTGATAGCTCCTTGGTCAAAAAGTCAACCAGAGTATCAAGGGGTAAATGAAACAGATCGTCCCGCTCCCAGTCCACCGCTTTAGACATCACATTGAACGCAAGACCGCAACGCACTTTGGGAAATACCGCCCGCAGCACTTGCTTGAAATATGCCAACATCTCATCGAATTCGAGGTCGCATTTCTCGGTAAAAACGCCGTTCATAACCACATAATCAAATTTAGGCAATTTTTCAGGCTCGGCAACAACATCCAGGCAATAGTAAGTATTTTCAGGATATTTATTCCGGGATAGTTCGTAAAAAGCGGGCGACACATCAAGGCCATAGTAAGTTATATCGGAAAACCTGCTTTGCCGTAGAAAATCATACAAATGCGAAGCGCCGCAGCCAAAATCAAGCAGAGTCAATCCAGCCCTGGGTTCACTAATCACATTCAGCATCACCGCATAGCGTTTTTCCGCATCTTGCTTATTGGGCCAGTCAACCCCAAGATGCGAATCGCCATGCCGTGCCAGACAAGCTTCATAATGGTCAATAATTGTTTGGTGTTTACGCTGCTTCAAAGCATATCCCTCTCACCCAGTAGTCGCCGTACAGCGGCCGGCTGATTGAACATCAATACGTCGAGAATCGATAGACTAGGCACGTACTCGCTTTTGCCCTGATTGTAGCTAACCGTTCCCGGACGCAAAAACTTAAGCTGTATCCCTTGTTTCAAGAAACCGGCCCGGTCATATAAATCTACGCCGCCGACCGGATTGACGTAAATGTCGGCCCGCTCTTGCAGGCAAATATCCAGAATACGATCCTGCCCTTTCAAATGCATGTTTTGATAAATGCGCGAAGTGCTGACGATCTCCACCTCCAGCGTCAGATAATCCGCCATCTCCCGGAGGCTGTTCAGTAAAAACTCATCCAGACGGATCGAAGGAAAATTAACCAGTCGTTCTATCAGGATAGATACTTGCGTATAACAGGGCGCATGCCCATAAGCCTGTCGTAGGGTGCGCATCAGCTTGTCCCGCCAACTCCGCTCATCCGCCAGTTCAATGTCGCAGATAAGCCTATTCTGGCTGGCGCCGCGCAACGGCACCGTAAAAGTATGGGGAGCGCCGTTCAGCAACAGCCGATTCCGGTTCACCCAGCCGCGATTAATAAAATTGACATCGTCAAACACCACGAACTTATCCACCGCCGCCATCAGCTGAAAATAACCGATATAAGGTAGAAAATAAGGCTGCATGATCGCAATGGCTGTCATCTGCTAGGTTGCCCTGCAATTATTTTAACAATGGCATCGACCTGGCCATTCGACAATGCGGGATAAATCGGTAAACAAATCACCTCACTCGCGATCTTTCTGGCCACCGGTAAATTTGACTGCGCCGCGGAAGGTATCCCCCGATACATTGGAAAATCGCTAATCAACGGGTAAAAGTAGCGCCGCGCATGAATATCGTTATTTCGTAACTCTTGATACAGCGCATCACGGCTGATCGGATACTCAGGCCGCACCAGAATCGGGAAGTAAGCGTAATTTGCCACCTCCCCTCCTGCATCGGCCAGGCAATGAATGCCTTTTACCCCCGCCAGATCTTCGCGGTAACGAGCATCAATGGCTTTGCGTTTTTGCAGGGCTTCATCGATATATTTTAGTTGCAGCAAGCCAAAAGCGGCGCTGATCTCATTCATCTTGCCGTTAATGCCCGGAGCCACCACGGTGACTTCATCGACAAAACCGAAATTTTTTAAGTGATCGACGCGCTGCTTGATCTTGGCGTCAGGACAGACGATGGCGCCGCCCTCGAACGTATTGAATACCTTTGTGGCGTGAAAGCTGAGCACCGACAAATCGCCGTAATTGAGCACACTGCCGCCGTAATGCTGCACGCCAAAAGCATGAGCGGCGTCATAAATCACCTTGAGCCCGTAGTTGTCGGCAACCTGCTGGATGCGCTCCACGTCGCACGGATGTCCATAACAGTGTACCGGCATGATAGCGGTTGTTTGCGGCGTGATGGCCGCTTCGATTTTCTCGGGATCGATATTGAGCGAGACCGGGTCGATGTCCACAAATATCGGCTTGATGCCGTTCCACAACAGCGAGTGCGCAGTGGCTACGAAGGAATACGGCGTAGTAATAACTTCACCGGTAATGCGCAGCGCCTGGAGCGCCGTTACTAAGGCCAGCGTGCCGTTAGCAAACAGGGAAACGTACTTGACCCCCAGATAGTCGCACAATGCCTGTTCCAGTTGCTGGTGAAACGGACCGCTATTGGTTAGCCATTTATTACCCCAAATTTGTTCCAAATAAGGAATAAACTCATCCAGGGGCGGCAATAAAGGTTCCGTAACATAAATCTGTGGTTTTTTTGGGAATTCCGTCATTAATCGGCCTCTTACCTTGTCTTGCCGAAAACGTCCGGCCCCACGTCAAACGATTCCGCCGACAAGCCTGCGCACCAGCGTTGCCACATCGTCCGCAGCGCACATTCCACGCCTGCGGCAACCATCTCCGGCTGACCTATCGCCGATTGCTTGATACGTTCGCGCAAATTTCCGCGTACACTGGCCAGCGAGGCAGGATGCCCCCCCCAAGACAAACCCTTCCGCACAAAATCCGCCGCATCCTTAGCGACAAAAGCATCAAGTCCCACCTGACTCAAAAGTGTAGAGCCCTGTCTGGCTGTAACCGTTCCCCCAACCAGCGTCAATGTCGGTACGCCCATCCACAGTGCATTAAGCGTCGTGGTTGCTCCGTTGTAAGGGAAGGTGTCCAAACAAATGTCCACCTGTTGATGCAGGGCAAAATAATCGGCTATGCCGCAACGCGGGTAAAGATTCAGCCGTTCCCGCGCGACGCCTTCTTGCGCAAACCAGTCAATCAATGCGCCGTATTGCTCCTCCTCCGACAGCCCCCCCAGCACCATGCGGGAATCGGGCAAGGCGCGCAAAAGTTGCGACCACAGGCCGATGACTGGCGGACTGAGCTTGCTTTGCCGGTTGAAGCTGCCGAAAGTGATATAGCCGTTACCCAGAGCAGGCAGGGCGTTGACCGGTGGCGCCGACATATCCGGCCGGTACGGCGCACAAGCCGGTAAACGCACGATTTTTTCGGTAAATTGATCGTCAAATTGGCCGGGCGGCAACAGAAAACGATCGGCCAGATAATAATCCATGCCGCTCAAGCCTGTGGTGCCGGGATAACCCATCCAGCTGACCTGCACCGGCGCGGGCTTGCGGGCAAAGGCTAACAATCTGTTTTTTGCGGTGTGTCCCGAAAGGTCGATCAGAATATCGATGCCGTCAGCGCGTATTTTTTCCGCCAGCGCGCCGTCCGATAAACCGATAACCGAATGCCAGTGTTTAAAATACTTGCGCAGACGCAAAGTAACGCTATCTTGAACGTTGTTGTTGTAATAGCCGTGCAATGTCAATTGCGGATAATCCGCCAGATGCTCCAGCACCGGCTCGATAAAACTGGCAACGGCATGGGCGTATAAATCGCCGGATACAAAGCCGACCTGTAGACAGCGTTCCGGGGCGCGCGAGTTGCTGTGCTGCGGCCAAAACGCACTCAGCGGCGCTTCAAACTGTTCGCCAAAACGGCGGTGTTCGACAGCCAACGTTGTCGCGTCTGTATTTTCGTTGTGAGTGAGGAAAAAAAGCAGGTTGCTATAGGTCTCGGCAAGATCAGGGTTAATCTCCAACGCTTTGCGGAAACTGACTTCGGATTCAGGCAGACTGCCCTGCCCGAAAAAAATGCTTCCCTGGTTACTGTGCGCCTCGGCGAAATCAGGTTTGATCGCCAGCGCCCGGCGATAACACGCCATCGCATCATCGAGCTGTCCAAGGTCTTTCAGGATATTGCCTATGTTGTTATACACATCGGTAAAATCGGGGTTGAACTCCAGCGCCCGTTGATAACTTGTCATTGCGTCATCGGACAGCCCAAGTTTTAGCAAGGTATTGCCCAAGTTGCTGTAGGCATCGGCGTAATCCTGCTTGAATTCCAGCGCCCGCCGATAGCATGTCATCGCGTCATCCAGCTGCCCCAAGTCTTGCAGGGCATTGCCCAAATTGTTATAAGCCTCGGTGAAATCGGGTTTGATCTCCAGCGCCCGGCGACAGCATGCCACCGCCTCGTCTAGCCGGCCGAGGGATTGCAGGGCGTGGCCCAGGTTGTTAAGCGTATCGGCGATGTCGGGTTTGATCTCCAGCGCCCGGCGATAGCATAGCACTGCCTCATCAAGTCGCCCGAGGTCTTGCAGGATATTGCCCAGGTTGTTATGCGCCTCGACAAAACCGGGTTTGATCTCCAACGCCCGACGATAGCTCGCCACTGCGTCAGCGGGTTGTCCGAGTTCCATCTGAAGATTGCCCAAATGGAAATGGGCCTCGGCATCCTCCGGCAATAGCTCCGCTATTTTCTGCAAGGGCGCCAGCGCTTCCGCATTCCGTTTCTGTTGCGTCAGTATCGATTGTAATGCCTGCCAACCGGGCACATAGCAGGGAAAGCGTAGCGTCCAGGTTTTGAACAGTGCTTCCAGTTCAGTGACACGGCCCTCGTTAAAAAGGGCTGTCATTGTTGCTATGTCTTGAGAATTAGGACTAACCGACGTCGTTTTTTTTGACGCTTTGCCCGGTTTGAAAGGTTTTTTGATTTTGGATTTAGACATACGTTTTTGTTCCTGCTCCCGACAGCCATCTTGGCAAAGCTATAACTATGCAGCTTACATTCTCAAGCAAGAAACCGGATTTCTTTTTTTGAATTGGGCAGCAGTGCGGCCGGTACACTGTTCTCCTGAGAGCTAGACACATTTTACACTCCCCTTATGTTAATGACCATTCTTCGGCTTATTCACACCCGGCCTTACGGCTTAACCTCAAATGATTCCGCAGGCAAACCGGCGCACCAACGTTGCCACATCAGGCGCAACGCACATTCCACACCTGTGGCAATCAACTCAGGCTGCCTTATCGCCGATTGCCCAAAACGTTCACGCAAATTAGCGCGCAAACTGGCCAGCGATGAAGGGTGGTTCGCCCAGGACAAACCTTTCCGCACAAAATCCGCCGCATCCTGGGCGACAAAAGCGTTCAGTCCCACCTGGCTCAGAATTGTAGCGCCCTGTCTGGCTGTAACCGTCTCCCCAACCAGCGTCAGCGTCGGTACGCCCATCCACAACGCATTAAGGGCCGTGGTTCCCCCATTGTAAGGGAAGGTATCCAGGCAAATATCCACCTGCTGATGCAGTGCAAGATAGTCGGCCATGCTGCAACGTGGGTAAAAACTCAGCCGTTCCCGTGTGATGCCTTCCTTGGCAAACCAGTCGATCAGTGTCTCGTGCCGATCATCCTCCGGCATGCCTCCCAGCACTAGCCGGGAATCGGGCAAGGCGCGCAAAAGTTGCGACCACACGCCGATGACTGGCTGCCTAAGCTTGTTTTGACGGTTGAAACTGCCGAAAGTGACATAGCCGTTGCTCAACGCCGGCAGGACGTTGACCGGTGGCGCCGACATATCCGGCCGGTACGGCGCACAAGCCGGCAAACGCACAATTTTTTCGGTAAATTGATCGTCAAACTGGCCGGGCGGCAACAGAAACCGGTCGGCCAGGTAATAATCCATGCCGCTCAAGCCGGTGGTGCCGGGATAGCCCATCCAGCTGACCTGCACCGGCGCGGGCTTGCGGGCGAAGGTTAGCAACCTGTTTTTGGCGGTGTGGCCCGAAAGGTCGATCAGAATATCGATACCGTCGGCGCGTATTTTTTCAGCCAAAGCCGCGTGCGATAAGCCGACAACTGAATGCCAATGTTTCAAATGCCTGTGCAGACGCCGGGTGACCTCATCTTCAAGGCTGTGATTGTAATAGGCGTGGAGTACCAATCGCGGATGCCCCGCCAAATGCTCCAGCACCGGCTCGATAAAATTAGCCATAGCATGGTCGCAAAAATCACCTGACACAAAGCCGACCTGAAGACAGCGCTCAGGCTCGCGCGAGTTGCCGTGTTGCGGCCAAAATGCGCGTAGCGGCGCTTCAAACTCCTCGCCAAAACGGCAATGTTCGGTAAAGATAGCTGCCGCATCTACCGTTTCGTTGTGAGTGAGGTAAAAAAGCTCGGAACTACGCGCCTCACCGACATCCAGGCTGAGCTCCAATGCTCTCTGGAGGCTGGCTTGGGCTTCAGGCAGACGGCGTTGATGTAAATAAACGTAACCCAGGTTGTTGTGCGCCTCGCCGAAATCAGGATTGATCTCCACAGCCTTGGAAAAGCAGGCCTCAGCCTCGGCAAGCCGGTCCTGGGCAAATAAAATACCGCCCAGATTATTATGCACCTCGGCAAGTTCAGGATTGATCGCCAACGCATTGAGGAAGCAGGCTTTGGCTTCGTCGAGCCGCTCCTGACGCCAGAAAACACTTCCCAAATTATTCTGTACATCGGGCTGGTTCGGGTTGATCTTTAACGAGCAAAGAAGACTCATTTCCGCCTCGGCCAATCGCCCTTGATCTCGGAAAACGCTTCCCAAATGGCTATGCGCCTCAGCATAATTCGGATTGAGCGTCAGCGCACGGCGCAGGCTGGCCTCAGCCTCCTCGAGTCGTTTCTGCCGATGGAGATTAACCGCCAGAATACAATACGCTTCGGCATCGTCGGGCGACATACCCAGGGCTTTCTGCACCTTCCTATCGGATGCAATCGTGATGGCCGACTTTCCTGATCCTGCCTCATTTGACTCGCGTCCTAGGCTGCTCATTGAATCATCTGCTGCTTTTCTGATGTTTTGCAGACTAACCTCAAACGATTCCGCCGGCAAGCCCGCGCACCAGCGTTGCCACATCATCCGCAACGCGCATTCCAGGCTTGCGGCAACCGCCTCCGGCTGGCCTATCGCCGATTGCTTGATACGTTTGCGCAAATGGCTGCGTACACCGGCCAGCGCGTCTGGATGCCCTGCCCAGGACAAGCCTTTGCGAACGAAATCCTCGGCATCCTGGGCGACAAAAGCGTTCAACCCCACATGCCCCAAAATGGTCGCGCCCTGCCTGGCTGGCACCGTTCCCCCGACAATCGTCAAAGTCGGCACGCCCATCCATAAGGCGTTAAAGGTTGTGGTGCCGCCATTGTATGGAAAGGTATCCAGGCAAATATCCACCTGCCGATGCAGGGCAAGATACTCGTCCAAGCCGCACCGGGTATAAAAACTCAGCCGCTCCGGCGCAACGCCTTCTTGTGCAAACCAGTCGATCAATGCGTCGTGTCGCCCCTCTTCGGACATGCCTGCCAAGACTATTCGGGAACCGGGCAAGGCGCGCAGCAATTGCGACCACAAAGCGATGACCGACCGGCTCAGCTTGCTTTGACGGTTGAAACTGCCGAAAGTGATATAGCCGTTGCTCAAAGCGGGCAAGGCGTTGACCGGCGGCGCGGCCATGTCCGGCTGGTACAGCGCGCCGGCCGGTAAACGCACGATTTTTTCGGTAAATTGATCGTCAAGTTGACCGGGCGGCAACAAAAAACGATCGGCCAGATAATAATCCATCGCGCTCAGGCCGGTGGTGCCGGGATAGCCGATCCAACTGGCCTGCACCGGCGCCGGTTTGCGGGCGAAAGTCAGCAACCTGTTTTTGGCGGTGTGCCCGGAAAGGTCGATCAGAATATCGATACCGTCAGCGCGTATTTTTTCCGCCAGCACGTCGTCCGACAAACCAAAGACAGAGTGCCAGTGTTGCAAATACTTACGCAAACGCAAGGTAACCTTATCTTCAAGGTTATGATTGTAATAGGCATGCAATACCAATTGCGGATAAGCCGCCAGTTGCTCCAGCACCGGCTCGATAAAGGTGGCCACGGCATGGTCGCGCAAATCGCCGGACACAAAGCCGACCTGTAAGCAACGCCCAGGCTCTCGCGAGTTGCTGTGCTGCGGCAACAATGCGCGCAACGGTTCTTCAAACTGTGCGCCGAAGCGGCAATGTTCGGCAAACAAGGTTACCGCATCTATTTCTTCGTTGTGGCTGAGGGAAAAAAGCAGGTTGCTATGCGCCAAAGCATAATCCGGCTTGATCTCCAATGCCCGGCGATAACTCGCTTCGGCCGGCTTGCCTTGATTGTGGAGCGCATAACCTAGATTACAATGCGCGGCAAAAGAGTCGGGAGCGATCATTATCGCACGTCGATCACAGACTTCCGCTTCAGCAGCCCGGCCTTGGGCGTTAAGCGCAAAACCTAAGTTGCTATATACTTCATCATCGTCCGGCAACAGCTCCGCCGCCTTTTGCAACGCCGCAAGCGCTTCCCGGTCACGCCCGTGATGCTGTAGCGCAACCCCCAGTATTTTCCAGCCGAACCCATATTCCGGAAAACGTTGACTAAGAGACGCGGCCATAGCCTCCACTTCAGTAGTGCGACCTTGCCCATAAAGCGCCAGCAACGCATCGATCTCAGATTGATCAGGGGCTGTTTCGCGGCCGTTACAAGGCAATGCCTTATCGGCCGATACCGATTTAGTATGTTGTTTGGTGATTTCCTGGGCTGCGAGCTGTGATATTTCAGCATCGTGTAGGATAGGTTGTTCCGGCATCTGTTGTGTAGTCTCAGGATGATTTAGCTGCGTTTGGACAATAGCCAGCAAAGAATTCGGCATCTTGGCTTTGGTGGGCTTGCTGCTAAGTTAATCCGGCCGCAGAATTTTGTCCACAGCCTAAGCAAAAGGCTGGGAACTACATTGCCAAAGCGCAACGCGCTCGTTTATGGCGCATAAAAACGATTTTAAGTCGGAACGCCAACAGCCGCCCGAAAGAAACTCATGCCGTTCAATCGCTTAAACGTGAATATCGATTCCGCCGGAACTCGCGGCTGCGGTTGCCGAGGCTATCAACTTTAAAGCCGACTCCCCGTTTGCCTTTTCAATATCCTGGCTTTTCTTGATCAGCGCAAACTCCACATTTTGCGCCGCAGTCGCCTCTTTCATAACCGCTGCCAGCAAACCACCGCCGCCCGCACCGCCTACTGAATCGATCATAAAAACCTCTGCGTTAGTGTTTATAGGCATCGGGCATTGCGTCCCAGCCCATTTTAATTTCTACCATCAAACCGGAAACTTCATCCAAAATGCTCTCGTCATTCTGATTATTTGCGGCTAGCAGACGACGAACCATGTAGTCATAAAGATTACTCAGATTTTCTGCAACTTCGCCGCCCGCTTCTATATTCAAGGAGCTTTGCAACCCGCCTACAATCTGAATCGCGTGACCGATATTTTGGCCTTTCATGGCGATTTCATTGCGCGCCATACTTTCCCTTGCAATTGCAATCCGCTCCAAGGCGCCTTCCATCAACATTTGCACAAGACGATGAGGCGACGCACCCATTACAGAACTGTTAACACTCACTTGCTGATATTGTTTTATGGCTGATACAGCGTTCATTTGTCTATCCTCATTAAATCATTATGTTGCGCCCCACTACATGGAACACCTGATGATTGTAGCGACAGTTTTAACAAAAACTTTACCTTTTTTGTAAAAAACATTAATTAATTTTTTGGCTGCATCGTATAAACCTGCCGGCATAGCGCCATTTATAGATAAGCGCCATTGACGCTTTAAAAAGCACGGGGGGCCGGAATAGCCTAACCCGACATTTATTGTCCGTACCGGGCATTAGGTTACGGCGGCATCAGAATATATTTGGCTATAATATCGGCAAAGCGCATTAGAACAGATACAATCCTCAGAACAAAAAATACCCATAAAAAAAATTAAAGTTTCCTAAAGCTACGCCGATAATAATTTCAGGTTGCGAGGGACATAAAATAACCCACACATCTAAAACCGAAATAAATTTCTATTTAGGAGAAGCGTCATGGCTCAATATATCAATACCAATATGGGTGCGCTGACCGCGCAACGTAATTTAAACAAATCACAAGCCGCCGGTATGCAGGCAATGCAACGCTTATCCTCCGGTTTGCGTATCAACAGCGCGAAAGATGACTCGGCCGGTTTATCGATTGTCGAACGTATGTCGGCGCAGATCAAAGGCCTTAATCAGGCGGTGCGTAACGCCAACGACGGCATCTCCATCGCTCAGGTGGCTGAAGGCGGTTTGGGCGAAATGAGCACCATTCTGCAACGGATGCGCGAGTTGGCCGTACAGTCCGCCAACGACTCCAACAGCGACACCGACCGCACCTCTATCCAGAACGAAGTCAAATCGCTTTACGATGAAATTGACCGGATTTCCGC
>NZ_JAZGVT010000008.1:0-6852 GCF_036440755.1 Methylobacter sp. Wu8
GTGATGGTGTTGTCGATAGCCGCCGCCGAACCGTTTTCGGTATAGCTCAGCGAACCGCCTGCGGTCAATACCGGCGCGTCGTTGACCGCGGTGAGGTTAACGGTGGAAGTGACGCCGGTGCTGGTCTGGGCGCCGTTGCCGCCGGTGGCCGCCGCATCGGTCACGGCCCAGGTTACGGTGCGGCTGGACGAGGATGAGGTCGGCGTATCGGACGAACTGGAATAAGTAACCGAGCGCAAGGCCGTCTGGTAATTGGCCTTGGTGGCGGTGCCGGACAGAGTCAATACGCCGGTGCCGCTGTTG
Source organism: Methylobacter sp. Wu8 (assembly GCF_036440755.1). Classification (NCBI taxonomy): domain Bacteria; kingdom Pseudomonadati; phylum Pseudomonadota; class Gammaproteobacteria; order Methylococcales; family Methylococcaceae; genus Methylobacter; species Methylobacter sp. Wu8. The sequence goes on from NZ_JAZGVT010000008.1 coordinate 304, forward strand.
TAGCTGCCGGTGATGCCGTTCTGATCGGTGAAACCCAGCGTGTCGCCGCTGGTGAAGCCGGACGAAAGTGTCACCGTGGCCCCGGCAATCTGAGTATCGTCGACATCGGAGAGGGTGATGGTGTTGTCGATAGCCGCCGCCGAACCGTTTTCGGTATAGCTCAGCGAACCGCCTGCGGTCAATACCGGTGCGTCGTTGACTGCGGTAATGCTGGTGCCAATGGTATTGGTGCTGGCTGAAATCGCCGTGGTGCCGCCATTGACCGAAGAATTCAGCATAACCCGAGTTTCGGAACCGGCCGTCGTACTGTAACCGCTGGCGTTAGTGTTATCCAGCGCCCGCACGGTTAAAGCGGTCGGCGTGCCGTTGTAATCGGCCACCGGCACAAAGCGCACCAGCGTAGCCGCGGACAAGGTCAGCGCGGTATTGTTATCGGCCACGGTGCCGATATTAAACCAGTTTCCACCCGCGTTAGTGCTGTATTGCCAGACACCTTCGGTGCTGCTGTTGGCGCTATTGCCGACCACCGCCACACCGCCCAAACTGGAGGAACCCGCATCCGCGTCGGCAAAACTCAGGCCGGTCAACCCGCTTATCGCCGAACCTGCTGGACTCACTGTATCTTCGTTAACCGCCGTCAGGGTCAGATTACCCAGGCCTGTCGGAGCGTCGTTGACGGCGGCCACGGTCACAGTCGCTGCGATATTGGGGCTGGCCGTATTACTGCTGCCGCCGCTGTCGGTGATGCCGGTAATGGTGACGACGCGGCTACTGGCAGTGCTTGGAGCTTGACTGCTGTCGCGGTAAGTGATGCCATCGATCAGCGTTCCCATATTGGCGTTGCTGAGCGCGGCGCCCGTGATAGTGACGGTTTTGGTGCTCCCCGCCCCGGTCACCGTGACGCTGCCGGCGCTTTCCGCGCCGACGGTGGAGAGCGACAGACCGCTGGTTGAAGTGCTGAGCGCCACGTCAATACCGTTGACGACCAGATATTCGGTAGTATCGGAAACGTTAGTAACGGTCAGCGTCATACCGCTGAAAGTCTGGCCGCTATCGTTGGTCGCGGCGGTGATGCCGCTGAACAGGTCCACAGCGCTGCCGTCTTCGGTGTAAGTGGGGGTGGCACCAGTGGCGCTGAGAGTCGGGGCGTTGAGGCTGGCGGCTTGGACATTGGATACTGCGAAATCGTCGATGTTGATCGCCCTAAAAGTACCACCTCCGGTTTTTGTGATTGTCAGAGAAGTGACCGTGCCGATACTGCTTAGATCGATCCCGGTTTGAAGACGAGAAGCAGCCACGGCCCACGTACCCAAGGATCCTGTTACTATAGAATTACCATTGCTACCAGTGATGGTTAAGGTGATGTTGTTGTTATTCGCTGAACTGTCATCATTAAAAATGGTAATAGAACCTGGAGAAAAAGTTTCTCCATTGGTAAACGATAGAGTAGCACTCGTTTCGCCAGAAGCATTCGCAGGATTAATATACACGGCATTGTCGGTGAGGAAGGCACCGCCCCAGTCACCCCCGAAAACACTGCGATTAGCTCCATCTATCTTCAATGTGTAGCCACTGACCGTATAAGTTACATCATTAGAAGAGCTGTCTGGAGAATAACCACCCGCGTTGAGGAATGCCGCACCTGTCCCGAATGAAATCGTTCCAGTATAAGCGGCGAGCACCGAGTCATACAGCATCATCTGTTCCGCAGTCACCACCGGCTGCGCTTCAATATTCCCTTGCACCACCTCCAATGTCCAATCGCCGCCCAGACTCGAACCTCCGGTCAGATCATTCGATGCCGCGATATCGGTATGCGTCGTTTGCGCCAACGCCGAGATAAACGCCGCGCCATCAGAACCTTTACCCACATCGCAGCCGTACAGCAAAATATCGGCATTTGGGTTTAACGCTTGTCCAATCGTTTCCAGATCCGCGGCATGGGCCGACAGGTTTTGCGCGGTCAGGGTCAGCGAGCCCAAGCCTACCGAAGCCTCGGAACCGTGGGAAATGATGTGAATAGCATCGATGCCGCTACGCCCTTCCAGAATCTGCGCCATTTGCGCCAAGCCGTCCCGGCTTGCATCCAGCACATGCACTTCGGTGTCGGGTTTGGCCCCATCAATCAACGTCTGGTAATCGGTGACATTGTTCTCGATAAAAAGGATCTCGGTGCGTTGCGCCGCCGGATCGGCCTGCACAGCCGGCGGCGCAACATCGGCAGCCGCCTCGGCAAGCTTGGCGGCCTCTTGGTCGATGGCGGCGGCATCCTGCACAGGGGGCTTGGTGTCGGTCACGGTATCTGCGGCTGTCTCCGCCGCAGCACCGTCGAACATGAGGCGTGGTTCAAGCGCTATCATGGTTCGACGGGGTTTATAGTACAAGTCATTGCCGATTGCAGGAGCCGACAGCTTTGAATTTATTTTGCTTGATTTTTCTTTAAGCATAGTTTCGATAACTTTCATGTTGGTACTCTCTGCATTTAGTGATAACGGGTTAACGAAAAGTCCGGCTTAAGCGCTTTGCGCGTTGTGAGTGTCACTTAAAGACTGCTCGGAATCTGTTTTTAGTCATTGCGAGACCTAAATCAGCACGTCCCTAAACGGCCTTTACGATTTCAATTCAAGCACGGCAGCTCCCTGCTCCGGCGGTTTGGCTGTAATGACGTAAGCCTCGCTGCCCGCAGAGTCGCTCCAAAAAGAAAGCTGGGAGTACTTCTCGAACAAATCGGGCGGGATAATCGTGCGCCTCGATTGGAATTCCACCTTGGGTCGAACGCGGTGCAGGCCCTCGACACCTAACTGGAAGTCGAACTTTGGGGCGTCGTATTCCACGTTTTCGAAATCATGATCAAAAAGCGGCTCGCCGATGAACTGGTAGAGAAGCGGCAACACTTTTTGCGGCGCCTGGGCCAACAGGTCGTAATCCAGGAGCAGCATAGAAGCCGCCTGTTCGCCGTAAAACGCTTCGCGCAGAGCCGACCAGGCAAAGCCGACCAGTTGATCGTGTTGGGCCAACCCTTCAAGGCGATTATAAACCGTGCTCCGTTGCATATTACCGAACAGCCGGGTATTTTCATACGGATTGGCCCGGTACAGCCGCTCAATGCTATCCATCACCCAAGCTACGTTGCGCACACAAGCAATAATTTTGGCCTCGGGGAAAAGATCCAGCAGGGCCGGCAGTTTGGTACACCATAGGCGGTTAGTGTCGAAAATCACAGCCTCATCCGGGTAGCTCTCGTAAAACGAAGTAAACAAGCCCCGCAAAACCGCCCGCCGCTGATCGACACCGACTACCGCCCCAAATTCGCTGCCGGCGCTCATTTGCGCCAAGGCTGCGTTAAAAAGAGAACCTACCGGGCTGGTCATGCCTCCGTGGAACCGGGGGTTCTGGCGCAGGATGGCCGCCAGCAAAGTGGAACCGGAACGGGGCAGGCCGGAGATGAAATGGTAGTGGGGCATAGTTTTAAACGGGTGATAAAACTCTAACGGAAAAAATACTTAACTTTATGGTTGAATAATAACATCCAGTCACTGCATTACAACATGATTTTATTAATTACAATCCCTCGGCTGTGAATAACCTTCAATTTAATCCACTGGTTGAGTTAGGCATAATCAACTCAACGCTCGGAAAATAGGTGCTGAACCGGCCCCGATCTCGGGTGATGAGCTGATACCCGGACACTGCCGCATGAGCGCCGATAAAAAAATTCGGCAACACATTGCTTTTTTGTCCTTGATTCTTCCTGTACTGCAAAAACGCTTTTCCCGCCAGGAATAACGCTTCTCTAGGAATGAGTTTCATTGTAAAGCCCAGATGTTCGAATAATGCCTCTACCTCTTCTATGCGCTCATAGCCGACCGAGCACTCTGTGTAAACGATCGGGTTAATAACCAGGGTGTGGACCAATGGCGTTAAGTTAAGCCCGTTCGTGGTGACCCTTCGGCTACGCTCAGGACTAAAGGCCTTGTCGAACCATGAGCCGCTTAACGACTTGTTCCGCTCACCCTTCGACACGCTCAGGGCGAACGGAACAAGTCTTAACTTAACGCCATTGGGGTGTGGACTGGATCCAGTCTCTCCAAGGTTCCAGCGCTCCATTCGAACCAATCACTTTCAGGACCGGCCAGATCAGTGATAATGCAACTGTCGACTAGGATGACCGCCACGATTCGCCCCGCGTCAATGCCATGATGTCATCGGTGCTCATGGTTAATTTGCCGGTCTGATGGGCAGTGCGAAAACGGCTGTCCCGCTTTTTAGCCGTTTTGGCCTTGACGATATACCAGCGACCGCTTTCGTCCTGCATAAATTCGATCTCGGTTTCAGCGGGTAGAATGCCCATATTCTCCCGTACATTTTGTGGGAATGGTCACTTGACCTTTGCTGGTTACACGCATGGTTGCCTCGGGTTTATTGGTAATATTTTGATGGTATTACTTTTTGGAAAAACAATCAAAACCTGCAATTTAACAGCCTCCTATGCAGGGCAAGGCCTTAAAAACTTACAAGCCGGACGGGGGTTGCATGCTTTTGTTCCCACGGGCTCCGCTCGCGGGAACAAGAAAAAAATAACGCCCCAAACAACGACCGGATTCAATAAAGGTGCGCGATGCGTACCCTGCATTTCTTGTCGGTTCACGCCATCTCCCCCAACTCATTAAAATGAATCTCCCTGACTTCATCATCTTCAGTGATTCGCGCATGTTTTAAAACGCCGTCATCGTAATATTGATACCGATGTTCGGATTCAACCTCGCCATAAACAACTTTCTGGCAAAGCAACATTCTGCCCTGTACATCAAATTGACTGCGATAATAGGTGTTCCGGTTATTTAAGCTGTCTTCGGTTATTTCATTGACCAGCTTTAGCGGGAGTTTGACGCCACTGTAACTGACAAAGTAGCGAAATCCGGTTTGTTGTTCTTGATTCATGATGTGTAGGGTTTAAGAAAATAGATGAGTGGAGATGATTTCTATGATTTGGTCCAAGGTCAGGTCTTCATTTTCTCCGACAATGTTATGCGCCGGAATGGGGTATTTCAGGTCGATGCCGTAACGTCCTGCGTTCTGGCCGAAAGTGTAGATGTAGGCGGAAATAGCCGGCTCGTTAATCCTGCATAAATCGACAGCCTGGAAGTGCTGCACCTGATTATTCAACGCCAGCGTATTTTCGCCGTACCGATGCACCAGTTCCAATAGCAGGAGCTTCAACGGAACATCTTTATCAATGGCCCAGACATTCATGCCGGCATCGAGGCTTAAACCTTCCTGACGACGACAGGCCGGGCGTAACTCATTATCAACAGACTTTGCGCCTTGTTGATTAACCACAGCGAAACTAAAAAACTCAGCACGGCGCTGCCGGCAATCCATACGTCTGCGGACTTGGCATTATCGGCCAGCAGCCAATCGGCAATACCGGCGCCTGTAAACAGCGCGATTAACGGCGTCAGATACAATAAAAGTGAAGCGCGCAGCAGCAGGTTTTCATCAATCGCGACCATGACTTGATCGCCGGTTTTCAGCTGAATGTCGCTATCAACCGGTACCGACTTTTTCTTAAGAACGCTACCGATTGCGTTGGTCGCACACGATGCTTTTTTCAGACAACCGCCGCACGCGCCGTAAGGTCCGCCTTCGACCCAGACTTGATGGTTTTCTATTTTCACCACGATCGCTGATTCTTCTATCATCGTTATCACCGTTCAATCGATGGGGTGCTCAAAACGTTAATCCCAAGCCTGCGCCAGCATTGTCAACCATGTTTCCAGTCTCGCCGGGGTAAGGTCTTTCTGGTTTTCCTGATCCAATGCCAAGCCGACAAAGCGGTTATCGACAACGGCTTTAGAACTTTTAAAGTTGTAACCTTCGGTATCCCATGCGCCAATCAGGGTGGCGCCGCATTGCTTGAACTGCTCGTACACATAGTACATCGCATCGACAAACTCTACCGGATAGCTTTTCTGATTGCCCAAGCCGTAAATAGCGACCTTTTTGCCGCTGAAATCCTGCCCGGCCAACTTCGGCAAGAACTCTTCCCAGCTTTCAGTCGCGTTGCCGGTCGATAAGCCGGGCAACTGGCCTTCGCCATAAGTCGGCGTACCTAAAATCAAGGTGTCATACGCCAGCATATCTTCCACAGTCGCATTGCGCACATTGACCGGTTTAGCGGCAACAGCCGAACCCAACGCCGTGGTAATATCTTTGGCAATCCGCCGGGTATTGCCGGTATCGGTGCCGAAAAAAACGCCTACTTTAGCCATGATTTCCTCGCTTAGCGGGTAAGCTTCTCGTTAATCTAAGTAAAAAACTTTTCACCACGAAGGCACGAAGAGCGCGAAGAAACGAAAAGTAAATCTTCGTGTCCTTCGTGTCTTCGTGGTGAGAATTTCTTATCTCCTGCTTAGGATCTGGCTACAAAAACTTCCCGAAATCACTATTTTCGGTCGTCAAGCCGTTCGTGCTGAGCCCTTCGACTACGATCAGGACTAAAGGCCTTGTCGAAGCATGATCGGCTTGACGCGGTGGGTCGAAATTTTT
>NZ_JAZGVT010000031.1:0-19292 GCF_036440755.1 Methylobacter sp. Wu8
AATAACTTGAGCAAGTTTTATTTTTCATTTTTTAACCATGAAGGACATGAAGCGGCATGAAAGGTTTAAGTCTTCATGTCCTTCATGGTAATTGCCTAAATTAATTTATGCACGATCCTTAACAAAAAAGGGGGGCGGTTGCCCCCTTTTTTTATTCAACCGGTTTCTGCTGAATCAGGCTAAGCAACGCGTTTATGTGGAAAGCTTGGCTGCGATTTTTACGTTTAGCGCGCTTTCAAACTCCTCTACCGGTACCGGCTTGCCGAACAAGAATCCCTGATAAGTGAAACAGCCGTTGCTTTCCAGAAAAGTCCGCTGTTCTTCCGTTTCCACGCCTTCGGCAATAACTTCGATACCCAGATTGGTGGCCATACCGATGATAGTCTGCACGATCACCGCATCGGTCGGTTTAACGGCCACATTACGCACAAAACTCTGGTCTATTTTCAACTGATCAAGCGGAAGTTGGGTTAAATAAGCCAGCGATGAATAGCCGGTACCGAAATCGTCTATGGAAAAGCGCACGCCGATCTTCTTCAGCGCCTGCATCTTAAAAATAGTATCGTCAATGTCGCCCAACACCAAAGTTTCGGTGAGTTCCAACTTGAGCTTATCGGGATCGATCGCGATCTCTGTCAGCAGGGTGGATACCTGATCGACAAAGTCGGCTTGGTGGAACTGGCAGGCGCTGACGTTGACGGCCAAGTGCAAACAACTCAAGCCGGGATCGGATTCCCAAGCCTTGAGCTGACGGCAAGCCGTTTCCAGCACCCACAACCCGATGGGTACAATCAATCCGGTATCCTCCGCCAGAGGAATGAACTGGGCGGGTGAAACCATTCCCCGTTCCGGGTGTAGCCAACGCAACAACGCCTCGGCGCCGAAGACCGCACCGAGATTATTAACCTGCATCTGATAGTAAAGCTTGAACTGGTTTTCGGGCAAGGCGCGGCGTAGCTCCGCTTCAAGCGCTATCCTAGCCTCCATCGCGGCATGGGTGGCGGGATCGAAAAAACGGATCGCATTGCGACCGGACCGTTTGGCTTGATACATCGCTGTGTCGGAGCGCTTAAGCAATTCATCAACCGTGAGTTCATGATTGAGGAATAAGCTAATGCCGATACTGGATGAACTATGGTATTCGTGTCCCTGCAAATCGAAAGGCTGATTGATAGCCGCGCGAATTTTCTCGGCGACAGCCTCGGCCTGTACCGCGGCCTCTTCGGCAACCGCACTGAGCTCACACAGAATAACCAGAAATTCATCGCCGCCCAGCCGGGAAACCGTATCATTCTCGCGCAAACAAGCCAGCATCCGGGCGGCGATCTCAACCAGCAGCAAATCACCGATATGATGCCCCTTGGTATCGTTCAACTCCTTGAAATTATCCAAGTCGATGAACAGGATTGCGCCGTGGTTATGACTTCGTGCGCTGGAAGCCAAAGCTTGTTGCAGCCTGTCCTGCATCAGGCGGCGATTGGGCAAATTAGTCAACGGATCATAGAACGCCAGATTATGAATCGTTTCTTCGGCCTGTTTTTTCTGGGAAATATCCGAAAACGTGGCGACATAATGAGTAACCTGCTTACCCTCAATAGTCGCGGCGATAATGCTGAGCCATTGGGGGTAAACCTCGCCATTCTTGCGTCGGTTCAATATCTCCCCCTGCCAGCACTTGTTGCGACTCAAACTCTCCCACATAGACCGGTAGAACCGGGCGTCCTGACGACCGGACTTAAGCAGGCGGCCGGGAGTTTGGCCGACGGCCTCTTCGGCAGTGTATCCGGTGATCCGGGTGAAGGCCTGATTGACCTTCAGGATAACCTGATTTGCATCGGTGATGGCTATGGCTTCCAGGGACTCCAGCGCAATTGCGGCGATGCGCAGATCCGCTTCCGCTTGCTTACGCCCGGAGATGTCGCGGACAACCGCCTGGAGAACCGTCTTGCCATCCAACTCCATCGCGCTAAGCAGCACATCGGCTGGAAAACTCTCGCCGGTATCGGCCCGCTTATGCATCCACTCAAACTGATGCGTACCCTTCTCGATTGCCGTGACGATCCGCCGGGCGGCCAGCATCACTGAATCGGTACCGCAAGCTTGCTCCGGCGGCGACAAATCGGCGGGATATTTTGAATAGAACTCTCCCGGCGTCGCGCAACCAAAAACAGTCAGGGCCGACTTATTACAGTCGAATAAGCCCTTCTCATCCAGCAGCATTATTGCGTCGCCGGTCATATCGTAGAGTGTGTGAAATTTTGTCTCCGAACGACGCACCGCCTCATACGCCTGCTTTTGCTCGCTGATGTCGCGGCCAAAGGCGAATGCCCCGATAATTTCGCCATCACTGCCGCGTTCGGCAACAAAGCGGACATGATGGATACGCTGATCGCCATCTGGACTTAATACCATAACTTCGACATGTCCCGGTTCGCCGGTAGCAATCACCCGTTCCAGCTTCGCCTGATAATTCTCTACGCCTATACAGCCGTCGAACCTGCTTTCCATAGGCGTCTTGCCGATCAGCGATTCGGACTTGACGTCCACCGTTTGCTCCATCATGCGGTTAACGTAAACCGCGCGGCAATCCAGGCCGTAGCGGATGATATTGTCCGGCGAACTGTCCACCAGGGAGCGGAGTTCCTGTTCACGTCTGGCGACGGAGATACGCAGAATCACGTTCTCGCATAGAGTGCGATAGGTACGCTGCGCGACCATGTCAGTCAGCAGCAGGAACAGCGCAATCATCGCGCTCATAGTAGTCTGGATTTCCGTGCCTTCGAGTAACAAGCGCACAATCACCGTTGCAAGCGCAGGTAATGAGAATGCCAGCAAGGACATCCTGTCGCTTGACAGCGTAGTAATGGCCGCAGAGGTCATCCCCCCCAGCGCAAAAGTCAGAAATACCTGATGCGTAAGATCATGCGAGGGAAACATCAATAAACTTGCCAGCCCCCACACCAGGCCGATTGCAGCGATACTGATACGGAAACGCTGCAACCAGACGCTATCATTACCCTGCGCTGCGCGGCGATGCGCGACAAACAGCAGCATACGTGCGACCAATGCAACCATCAGCAGAATCAGCCAAGCGATGACAGCAGACGGGGCTACAATACTCCACTGCATAGCCGAAAGAATCAATGCTACCAGCGCATTCCCGACCACCGCCGTTGGCGTGTTGGCGTAAAGCGATCTTACCTGTTCGGCGCGAATCGCCGCCGTTTCTTCAGCGGCAGGTATGTTAGTAAAAACTTGCATTCGAATATCCGTTAATCGTATTTTGCTTCAATCAGCTTGTCGACCAGCTCGAGAAAACGCGGTATCTGGATCGGCTTGGTCAGATAATCCGCAAAACCGGCAGCCATGCCTTTTTCTATGTCGCGCTCCATGGCGTTGGCGGAGACGGCAACGACAGGAATATCGGAGGTGGTCGGGTCATTTTGTAAGCGGCGCAAAGCTTCAAAGCCGTCCATGCCCGGTAGGTTGATGTCGAGCAGAATAAGATCGGGATGCTGTATTCCGGCAATTTCCAATCCAAGTTCAGCGGTATGTGCATCCAGCATCTTCAGTCCGGTGCGGGTGGCGATGATTTCCCGTACCAGACGCAGGTTGGCCGGATTATCTTCAACATAAAGCAGAGTGCGCACCGAGGTATAACTATTCTGTACCGCGTCGGCGCCGGAGGCAACCGATGCCGGGCAATCACTGACTACTTCGGCGGCGGGTAATTCGACCCAGAAAACGCTGCCTTCGCCCACCACGCTTTCCACACCGATCACGCCCTGCATCGCTTCAACCAGCCGTTTGGATAACGCCAGGCCGATGCCGGTGCCTTCTATGCCGCTGTAAGCCGATTCGATACGTTCGAATGCTCTAAACAGACGCGGCAACGCAGTGGCTGCAATGCCTCGCCCGCTGTCCTTGACCATGATTCTGGCCATACCCTCGTGCGCAGGTTGGCAGACAATATGGACGCTGCCTGCATGATGGTTGTATTTAATCGCATTAGACAACAGATTGAGCAGCACCTGACGCAGGCGGAAACGGTCAGCCTGTACGGCGGCGGCAGGGTCTATGTCCAGCGACAGTTTGATGTGGTGTTCGGCGACTAAAGGCTGTAACAAGGCGATGCACTCATCGACCAGTTGAGACACTTCCACCGGTTCTAACGAAAGCTCAATCCGGCCGCTCTCGATACGCGCCAGGTCCAGCACTTCATTAATCAGCTCCAGCAGGTGCTGTCCGGCATAGAGAATCTCCTGAATATACTCCGCCTGCTCAGGGGTGAGCGGATTTCCCTGATTGATCTCGAGTAATTGCGAGAATCCCATAATGGCGTTTAAAGGTGTGCGCAATTCGTGGCTCATCCGCGAAAGAAATTCGGACTTGGCGTTGTTGGCGCTCTCCGCTTCGTCCAGGGCTTTAATCAACGCCTGCTCGCGCCTAGCTATGGAAATACGCAGCATCACATTCTCGCGCAGAGTGCGATAGGTGCGCTGCGCGACCATGTCAGTGAGCAGCAGAAATAGTGCAATCATCACGCCCATCACCGTCTGGATGGCTGTGCCTTCGGCAAACAATCGCACAATGACCGACACAAGCGCCGGCAATGTAAAGGTCAGCGACGATACCCTATCGATTGACAGGGTGGTAATGGCGGCAGAGGCCATGCCACCCAGCGCAAAAGTCAGAAATACCTGATGCGGCAGATCATGCGGGGGAAACACCAATAGACTCGCCAGCCCCCACGCCACGCCAACAGCCGCGATACTGATACGGAAACGCCGCAACCAGATGCGATCATTGCCCGGCGCGGCCCGGCGCTGCGCAACAAACAGCAGCATGCGCACGCCCAGTGTAAGCAGAAAAAACGCCAGCCAACCGATCACAGCAGGCGCGGCAACGGCGCCCCACTGCATATAGGCAAGAATCGATGCTACCAGCGCATTCCCGACCACCGCCGTCGGCGTGTTGGCGTAAAGCGATCTTACCTGCTCGGCGCGAATCGCTGCCGCCTCCTCGGCGGCAGATATGTTAATAGAGACTTGCATGTAAATGTACGCTAACCGGAAATGATGATTGAGTTGAACAAAAAAACATCGACCGCGTTATCGAAAGAAACAAGGACGGCCTATGGCGACGGATTACTTTCAGCATGGCCGGTGTGTGATAGAGTCCTAACGCCGACCGGCCCATCTTCCATTCAACTGATCTCCGGCGGGTAACGTGTTAAGTAACCGAGCTAACGTTCTCCGGTATTTGGAGTGCAAGCTCTGCTTGCAAAGCAGGCGAAGCCTGCACTCCGGCCCATTGAACAAAGCTGAAAACTTATATTCAAGCATTTATTCTCCTTTTATTTAAGTATCGTGTCCAGCAAAGCCAGAAGTTTCGGAACATCCAGCGGCTTGGTCAAATAATCGGTAAAGCCGGCGGCCAAGCCTTTTTTTATGTCCCGTTCCATCGCATTGGCGGAAATAGCGATCACCGGAATATCGCAAGTAACGGAATCGTCCTGTAAATGGCGCAACGCTGTAAATCCGTTCATGCCCGGCAGGTTGATGTCGAGCAAAATAAGATCGGGATGATATGTTTTTGCGATGTCCAGCCCCTGCTCGGCTGTATTGGCTTCGAGCAACAGCAGACGGGTATGCGTGGAAATTATTTTTCGCACCAGTCGCAGATTGGCCGGATTATCTTCGATATAAAGCAAGGTACGGGCTTTAACATAGCTGCTTTGCGCGGCTTCGGCGGCGCTGAAACCCGATGGCGGGTAAATTTCAGCCTCAACCGCCGGCAGCTCAATCCAGAAAGTACTGCCTTCGCCGACAATGCTTTCCACACCGATACTGCCGCCCATCGCCTCGACCAGGCGTTTGGCGAGCGCCAAGCCGATACCGGCACCCTCAATACCGTCATAGGCCGTTTCGATTCGCTCGAACGGTTTAAACAGGCGCGGCAAGGCGTCAGCCGCAATACCCCGTCCGCTGTCGCGCACCGCAATCCTGATCCTGTCCTCTGCTGCGGATTGGCAGCTGATTCGGACGCTGCCGTTATCCCGGTTATATTTGATCGCATTGGACAGCAGATTAAGCAAAATCTGGCGCAACCGCAGCCGGTCTGCCCGCACAGTACCAGTGCCGTCTATATCCAGCTTCAATTCGATCCGCCGCCCGGATGTCAATGGTTGTAGCAATGCCGTGCACTCCCCGATCAGCGACCGCGCTTCCACCGGTTCCAAAGACAGCTCAATCCGGCCGGTCTCGATGCGCGCCAAATCCAGCACTTCATTGATCAGTTCCAGCAAGTGCCGTCCGGCATGCAAAATTTCATGAAGATTATCGGCCTGATCGGCAGTGAGCGGGGTTTCCAGGTCAGTTTCCAGTAATTGCGCAAAGCCCATAATCGCATTCATCGGCGTGCGCAGTTCGTGACTCATTCGCGATAAAAATTCAGACTTGGCGTTATTGGCCCGGTCGGCTTCTTCCTTCGCATGCAGCAACAGCTCGGTGCGCTGTTGTACGCGCTGTTCGAGCTCTTCATTAAGGTCTTTAAGCGCCAGCTCGGTTCGCTTAAGTTCGGTCACATCCTGAATTGTGCCCACCGATCTAATCGGCCTGCCCGCAGTATCGAAGTGGGATGTGCATCGTTCGGTCACGTATTTGGTCCGCCCGTCCGGCATTAACAAACGGTGCGTAATCTGATACGGCTCGTGCGTCTGCAAAGACCGGTTGTAAGCCTCATTAACGGCGTCCCTGTCCTCGGGATGTATCGCATTGAGAAATGCCTCATAAGTCGCGCCGAACCGATTTTTGTCGATTTCAAATAATTGATAGATTTCATCGGACCAGATCAATATGCCGCTGCTTAAGTCCAGCTCCCAACTTCCCACCTGGGCAATATGCTGCGCCTCATTCAACTGTTCCATAGCCAGTCTTATATCGGCTGTACGCTGCCCGACCTGCCGCTCAAGATTCGACTGCTGAAAGTGCAAATGTTCCGTCATCGTGTTGAACGAAACAGCCAGTTGCTTAAACTCATCGCATCCGGCCAGCGGGGCGCGATGATTCAGATCCCCGCCTGCAATCCGTTCCGTCGCGATTATCAACCGCCTGATCGGAGTCACTAGCGTTCGTCCCAGCATCAGTGCAACCAAACTTGCAACCAGCAACAGCAAACCCAACGCGATCAGGCTGGATTTCTGTAACAGATAAAGCGGCGCGAACGCCTCGGAGGCATCCATTTTTACCACCATGCCCCAGCGCAACGCAGGCAGGTAGCGCCAAGCGCCGATTATCTCGACGCCGGCATAGTCTCGGGTAATACCTTTATCATGTCCACCGTTAAGCGCCGATCGCATAGGCGCGGCTAGCTTGTCCAACGGCACACGGTAGCGGAAGGCCGCATTTTGAACATGTCTCAAAGAACCGACATAAACCGCCTGATCGCCGTCCACTTGCGCCAAGAGCGTTTCTCCGGTGACGCCCAAACCGGTGGTGTCGCCGCTAACGGCGGTAAGTTTATCCAAATCCATCTGTAGAGCCAGAGTGCCGACCACCCTGCCCGCGTTAAACATGGGTGCAACGATAAAAATAGCCATCCTTTCAGCGGATGGCGCATAGGGGCCGGCCTGCGTGATTTGCGCGTCGAGCAAAGCGATGGCTTCCCGGTGAGCTTTAGCCAGGGCGGTATCGCGGTAAGGGCCGGTATTGAGATTACTGCCCAAATCAGCTTCATGGCGGATCGAAAACACCACATTGCCAGCCGCGTCGGTGAGCAGCAAATCGTAGTAACCCACGCTCTCCATCAGCGTGTGGAAATAATCGCCATAAGCCCGCTCCTCCGCCCGGTAGCGTAGCGCGGCCGCCTTATCTTGCCGATTGGAGCGAGCTTGCAGGGTGTCGAGCGCGGCAAATGATTTCGCCAGCAACCGGCCGTCGGTCAGGCGCTCGCTAATATAAGCGTTAATTTGATCCGCCTTTTTATCCGCGAGAGAAGACAGATTTTCCAGCGCCGACTGCTGCAATGTGCGCTCAAAAGCCTGAACGTAAAGCCAAGCCAATCCCGCCATTGGCAGCGGCGAAAGCAACAAAAAACCCAGCATCAGACGCGGAATAATTTTGCCCAAGATCATAACCGGCCTCCTTCAAGCAGAACTTGCCACTCATCGCGGCTGCGATAACCACGCCGTGGCGGTGCGTTTGGGGCAAACACCTTCGTATCCAGCTTGGCAACGGCGGTCAGCATCAGGATGTCCATTAGCGCGGACGCTGCCATCAATTTAAGCGTGTTTTCACAACCTGATTTCCCTGGTTTAAGACGCGCAAACCGGTAGAGCGGTAGCGAATCCATCGTATGCGCGGCATTGTTGTGACGGTTTTCACTGTGTTCTCGGCAATAGCCCCATGTCGCCGTCCCGGATACGATTCTATCTCTAATATCCATGCATGCCCTACAAGGCTTCTTTCGGCGTGCAACCGGGAAGCAATCGATCCACAGTCTCAAGAAGATGCATGACATCAATAGGCTTGGTAATGTATTCGTCAAAGCCCGCCGCCATACCCCGCTCAATATCGCGGGATGTCGCGTTGGCGCTGATCGCAATCACCGGCGTCTTTTTTGCCGAATCCAGGGAACGCAATATGCTTAATACCTGATAGCCATCCATGCCCGGCAGATTAATATCGAGCAGAATCAACTCAGGATGATGCGCCGAGACCAGCTCCAGCCCTAATTCAGGCGTATACGCCGTAATCAACTGCAATTGCGGATTCCTGCCCAGGATCCGGGAGACCAATCTGAGGTTAGCCGGATTGTCTTCAATATAAAGTACCGTATACCGGCACCGGCCGGCCAACATTGTTTCAGTCGTTATTGCCTGTTTCAAGTGACTGCTTCGAGTCTTCTGTTCCGAAGCGACTTCCGGCAGTTCAATCCAGAAAGTGCTGCCCTGCCCCTCCTCGCTGGTCATTTCGATGGCGCCGCCCATCATTTGCATGAGCCGGCGACAAATGGTCAGACCGATGCCGGTCCCTTCAATAGCCGATTCTTCGGCGCCCAAACGTGAAAACGGTTGAAACAGCTCCTGCCGCCTATCTGCCGGGATACCGTAACCGGTGTCCGACACTTCCAGCCGCACGAAGCCGTCCCGCGCTGTCACCTGAATCGACACCGTTCCCTGCGGACGGTTATATTTGATCGCATTGGAAAGCAGGTTCAGTAACACTTGTTTTAGCCGGGTACGGTCGGCGCGTACCGCATAACCGCCGATTGCCGAATCGTTTATGGTGACGCCATGCACTTGCGCAATAGGCTTGACCAACGCCAGACACTCCCCGATCAACTCGGCGCAAAGCAACGGTTCCAATGACAAATCGATCTTGCCTGACTCGATCTTGGCCAGATCCAGCACCTCGTTAATCAGTTCCAGTAAATGGCGGCCGGCCTTCAAAATCTCATCGACATAATCCGCTTGGTCCTCATTGAGTCCGTTGTCTATTTCCAGCAACTGACCAAAACCGAGAATGGCATTCATCGGCGTGCGCAATTCATGCGACATGCTCGACAAGAACTCGGACTTGGCGCTGTTGGCGCGTTCCGCATCATCCCTGGCGGCGATGATGTCTTGCTCGTATTGCTTACGCTCGCTAATGTCGCGCAGGATGCCGACAAAATTCTTGGCTTGGTCGATTTCCATCACTGTAATCGTCAACCCCATCATAAAAACGGTGCCGTCCTTATGTCGGCCGGGCAACTCAACCTGCTTGCCGATAATAGCGGCCGGTTGCCCGGCCATGTGCCGCGCGATGTACCGGTCATGTTCGCTGCGATAGGGCTCGGGCATTAAGCGGTTAACATTGCAGTTGATTATCTCGGCGGCGCTATAACCGAAAAGTCTTTCCGCTGCGGGATTAAAAGAGCGAATGATGCCGGTGGAATCAATCGTGATGACACAATCCGCGACGTTTTCGATGATATGCTTGAAGATGACCAGCTTAGCCTGCTGCTGCAAAATTTTAAGCTCGACCAGCTTGCGTTCGGTGATGTCCTGCACCACGCCGAGCATATTCAGCGGTGCGCCGTTCTGGTCGCGCACCACATCACCACGCTCCAGCAACCAGCGTATTGTGCCGTCCGGCCATACGCAACGAAACTCGATATTGAATTCAACACCCTGCTGCAAGCAGGCGTCAATCGCTTCAACCACCTGTTGCCTGTCATCCGGGTGAATATTGTTAAAATAATTCTTGTAGAAGCCCTGCTGAGTAGTCTCGGGGTAGCCGAACAATGAGCTGATACGCTCGGAACAGAACAGCTCTCCGGTCTGTATGCTCCAATCCCAGGTGCCGATGTTGGCGTAGAGCTGGCTGCGGCGCAGACGTTCCTCGCTTTTCCGCAGGGCATCGCCGGCCTCGCGACGCTCGCTCACATCATCCGAGATGCCTATGAAATGGGTGAGCCGCCCTCGTTCGTCATGCACAGGCGCAAGGCGCAAATCATTCCAATAGGGCGTTCCGTCCTTGCGATAATTATGCAGCAGAGCCTCGCCGGCACGGCCCTCCCGCAACACCGCGCGAATCTCGGTCAGGCCCGGCTGGTCCTGTTCCTTGCCATGTAAAAAACGGGGGTTACGGCCTATCACTTCATCACGGCTATAACCGGTAACGCGCTCAAAGGCCGGATTGACGTAAATCAACGGCATCTTGGCTTTCTCGGCATCCGCTATCAGGACGCAACTGCTGCTGGCGTCAATGGCCCGTTGCATAATACGCAAGCGCAGCTCGGTTTCCTTGATATGGCTTATATCGGTACGAATCGAAACATATTGATATGGCCGTCCGGCGTTATCCAAGAAAGGCACGATACTGGTTTCAACCCAATACAGGCTACCGTCTTTGCGCCGGTTGCAAACCTCGCCCCGCCAGATACTACCGTGAGCGATGGTGCTCCACATGTCGCGGTAAAATTCGGCTAAATGCTCGTTCGATTTGACGATACGATGATTTTGTCCCAAAAGCTCGTTCCGGCTGTAACCGCTAACCGCGCAAAACCGGTCGTTAACATAAGTAATGATGCCGGCCGCATCGGCCACACTGACAATGGCATGCGCATCAAGCGCCTGCTGCTGACGTTCCCGCTCGTAAAGCGTAGCGCGTAGCGACTCCGCCTGCTCTCTAGCGTTACGGAACCGGCGCGCATGTAAAGCCACTGTCGCGGCCAACTGACGAGGATCGGCCGGTTCGGTTAAAAAATAATCGCCTCCGCAATTGAGCGCCAGCAATTGCCTGGATAGGCGCGTTTCCGCCGACAGATAAACGATCGGTAACTGAGCATAGCATTGATCATCCCGCAACAGAGTCGCCAGCTCCGGGCCGGAGCATTCCGGCATAACCAGATCCAGCACCAATACCTCGGCCGCAAAATCCTCCAGTATTTCGGGAACCAATAAAGGATCGCCCGTTTCCAGAACCGCCATGCCGGCTTGTTTTAGAATCAGGCCGTGAGCCGCCCGCTGATCGGGATCGTCATCGACCAGCAGCACGCGCAAAGGCTCGCTCGGGGTCAACGCCGCCGAGTCGCCAAGCACTCGCAGCAAGGCTGCGGCATCGACCGGTTTGACCAGATAATTGGTAGCGCCCGCCCGATAGGCGGCAAGCTTCGCCGCCATATCCTGCCGCGCCGAAGTAAAGACCACAGGAAAACTGTTAAGAAACCGCTCTTTCAATTCAGCGATAACTCGCGCCCCCGAATCATCGCCTTCGGGAAACATCACATCCATGATCACCGCGGCAGGCGGCTCCGATATTAAGCTTGCGGCGTTTAAGGCGTTAAGTTCGTTGACCTCATCGACCCGGTACCCCGCCTGTTCGAGCACCGACCGCAGCCAATAGGCCTGCTCCTCGTCATCGCCCACCATCACGATGCGTGGACCTTCTGTCCGCCCATTGGCCGTCTTCGGAACTAAAACATAATTCGGGTTGATTGCATACGCTTCCAGGCTTTCCAGCGCTTTATACGCGGCATCCAGCGTATGTTCCCCGAATACGCCGTCAACGGCTATAGCGGCCACGAGTTGTTCCAGGTTGCGCGCCGCTTCGGAAACCATTATCAGGCGGTGAACGCCCGCCGAACCCGCCAAATTATGCGTAGCGGAATGCAGCGCCTCTAGCGAGTCGCGCTGCCCGCGCCGGGCATCCGCCAGCAAAGTCTTGAGCAGTTCCAATCGTTCCGGCAGGCGTGCAATGAACTCTTTCCGCATTTTGGAAAGAGCAACCTGAATGTCATTTTCCATGGTCGGTCCTTATTAAGGTTGCAATCATCGAAAAAGCGAAGACGCGAAGTCTCTGGTTCGGCTTTTCTGCGTGAACATCGTATCTTCGCGGCGATTCATGTCTAATTTGCCTGGCGTCAGTTACTGCAAGCCGCCAGCACGTCGCCGGCGCAGCGGGTCAGTGTGGATATAAACGCCGCATCGCGTTTGATCGTAGTGTTAATATTCAAATAAGCCGGCGCGGGAGAAGAATTACTGCTGATAAGGATGACCGGAATGTCTTTGTTGCGGCTGCCCGATTCCCGTAGCGCCGCGACCAGAGCGAGCGCGTTGAGATCAGGAAGTTCGCGTGCGGCAATCATTAAATCGAAAGGCTGATGCAACAATAATTCCAACGCAGACAATCCCCGCTCCTGGCTCACCAAACGCACAGCCAGCGGTTCCAGCACTCCCTGGCAGAATTTTCGCGTAGCGATCGACGGCTCAACCAATAATACCGATGCGCAGCCCGGCATGCTGGAAATGCGCAATAGTTCCAAATCCTGCTCGATAGCCGTTGCAACAGCGCCGTCCCGCGCCGGAGTTTCAGCAACACGGCGCAGTAAATCCACATAACTCAAGGCTTGGCTGATCGCCAACGGGTCAAAACGCTCCTTGGCGGCACGGATAAAACTCTCAAACTGGTGACAAACGCCGGTGACCAACGGCATGCCGAAAGTGCCGCCCGAACCCTTAAGGCTGTGAACACGGCGGAAAAGCTCATCGAAAGCGCCGGCCGCGCCTCGCTCCAAAGCCAATACACATTCCTCAAGAAGATCGCAGTGTTCAGGCAATTCTGCGACGAAATCGTCGCGCATTCCGGTCAGTAATAGGGCAAAGTCAGTATTCATAGTAAAGTTTCTTTTATTATAGTTATTGTGACTATTCGGCTCGAAGCGTAAAAATCATTCCCTGCGGAGAGAAAACTAAAACCCGGCCCAATGGCGCTATGGTTTTAGGTTCGTTTATCCGGTCAAGAATAAATCCACCCCTTCAATATCCGCAAAATTGACACACCTGATTACGACCGCCATCCTTAGCCTTATAAAGCGCCGCGTCCGCGGCGGCGAGTAAACCGGGTGCATCCGTGCATTGCTTGCTCGTGGCTACCCCGGCGCTGAGGGTGATGCCAAAGCTTTGCCCTTCATGGATAAACCGCATCTCGGCAAATCGCTGCCGAATGTCGTCAAGCAAGCGCATTGCATCTGCCGCATTACATTCGGGCAGCACCACCGCGAACTCTTCGCCGCCATAGCGGCCGATGCTGTCCTGCCGGCGCAAGCGCTGGCGCAGCAAGTGCGCCAAAGTCTTAATGACCTGGTCGCCCATCGGGTGGCTCCAGGTATCGTTGACCTGTTTGAAATTGTCCAGATCGACCATCGCCATCGCCATAACCTTGCCCTGCCGATGAGCGCGTTCGATTTCAATCGCCAGCCGGTCTTTAATAGTGGAATGCTTGAGCAGCCCGGTCAAACTATCCTGGCTCATCAGTTCACTGACTTTGCGGGCGCGCGCCGCCCGAACCTGCACCGTGGAAACCAGCCGGGCATCCGAAACCGGCTTGGTCAGGAAATCATCACCGCCGTTGCTTAAGGCTTTAATCTGTTCATCCAGATCGTCCGCCGCCGAAAGATAAATAATCGGCAGGCTCATCCAGGCATCTTCGTAACGGATTGCAAGCGCTAAATCAGCGCCATTGCAATCGGGCATGTACAAATCGATGATCAGCAAATCGGGGTTCAAGCTCTGCATCGCGGCCAACGTCTCCTCAGGGCGGCAGACCTTTTCGGCCAACATGCCGGCCGCTTTCAGGGTTAACCGGTAGTGCTCGGCCAAGACTTCATCGTCGTCAACAATCAACACCCGGTAAGGCGCATGATCGTGCTCCCGCAACAGCATCTCGATGCGCCCGGCCAGCGTCGAAATGTCCGTCGATTTAGTCAAAAACGCTCCGCCCCCGGCCCGGGCCGCCGCCAAACGGCTCGGAAAGTCAATCCGGTCCGCCAGAAAAACGGTAGGCAGCCTGTAGCCAAGCCGCTCGAACAGCAAGGGCAAAGCTTCGGTGCTGTCGGCCGGATTTTGCCCCGGCAACATACTATCGACCACCAGTACGTCAGGCATGCCGGCGCGTATCTCGGCTTCGGCTGCCGAAAAATCAGCGCAATGGCTCACTTCATAGCCAAACTGGCTCAAGCCCTTATTCAACTCATAGGCGATCAGCGCTTCATCTTCGATCAAGATAACGCGGACATGCTCATTCTGCCCAAGCAAAGGGGGAGCTAACAGCGCTTTCCCCGCCGACGCATCGAAAGCCGCATCAGTCATGAATGCTTGTCGCAACGCCGACAAGTCGTTTTTCCATGCCTCCCATTGCGCTGCCTCCAGTACGCTTAGATCGTCAAGCCAGACTTTTACGGCCACTTCCAATATCCGAGCCTGCCGAGACAACTCGAAAAAACCGAAAGTGCCGCCCGATCCGGCCAGTTTATGTAAATCGGCATGGAGTTCAGACAGGATGATAGGGGCAATGTCTGCCCCCTTTCCCTTAACACGGCTGAGCAAATTATCCAGCGTATGCACCAAGCGCTTGGCGTACTGCTCGCGCAAAGCTGCAAGCTGTGCTGAAAAATCGGTGGAATCAGTCATCTATGCGTCAACGGATTGATTGAGAGGCGTCATTAGGCTTTCGGTTCGGAAAACCGGTCACGAATCGTCAGGATTTCCGGGAGCCGTTCCATAAACACGGTTACCAGATCAGGATCGAAATGTGTGCCGCTATGGCCTTTGATCAAGTCAACGGCCGCCTCGACCGCCCAGGCTTTTTTATAGGGCCGCTCCGAGGTTAAAGCGTCGAATACATCAGCCAGCGCGGCTATGCGCCCGGTCAACGGAATAGCCTCGCCGGACAGGCCGTAAGGATAGCCGCTGCCGTCCCATTTCTCGTGATGAGTCAGCGCAATTTCTCCGGCACACCTCATCAAATCGGAATCGTCGTCTTCCAGAATGTTGGCGCCGATGACGGCGTGGGTTTTCATGATTTCCCATTCTTCAGGTTCGAACTTGCCGGGCTTGAGCAGGATATGATCAGGGATGCCGATTTTGCCGATGTCGTGCATCGGACTGGCATGCAGCATTAATTCGCAATCGTCCTTGTTCCAACCGATCGATTGCGCCAGCAAGGCCGAGATGTGGCTCATCCGCAGAATGTGATTGCCGGTTTCGTTATCGCGATATTCCGCGGCGCGGCCCAAGCGTTGCACGACCTGCAACCGGGTGCGGCGCAACTCGTCGGTGCGTATCTGTACCATTTCATCCAGCACGTCTTTCTGGTCATGAACCAGGCGATACGCGGTGTGTGCGTCAAGCATGTTGCGTACCCGCGCCAGCAACTCGTTGCGGTCAAAAGGCTTGGTGATGAAATCGCGCGCGCCTGCATTGAGCGCGCGCAACAAAAAATCCTGGCTATGCTGCGCCGTTAGGATCACCACGGGCGGAAGCAGCGGATCGTCAAGCGATTTGAGTTGCTCCAGCACTGCGAAGCCGTCCAGATGAGGCATATTGATGTCCAGCAAGATCAGGTCGGTGCATTGCCGTGTGTAAACGTCCAACACCTGTCTTGAATCCTGTACCAATACAAGATTGCTGTAACCCTGAGCCGACAGCATTTTATCCAGCAACTTCAAGTTCACCGGCTCGTCATCGACAATCAGGATTCGGGCGAATTCTTTCTTGTATAAGGTATTCATCTTGTTCTTTTTTATTTGATAAGTCTGCCGTGATTGTAGATCAACGCTTCGGTTTTTCAAACTTTACTGGTTTTGATCTCCGCCTAAGACCTCATGACGGGGGTGTCCCACTGAAGCCGTTTCAACGGTTCAGCCTGACAACCATGAACTTGCGCAGTTCCTCCAACAGCAGCATCGCCAGAGCAAACGGCAATATGAACAGCCATACCTCAGGCGCAATCGGCAAGGTGCCGAAAACCCGGTTGCCCCAGGCGGTATAGTCGATAATTAAAATCAGCATAATTTCCAGCGCAATACCCCAGAGGATGGCGCGGTTGTCGAACAAGCGCGCACCGAACACACTGCGTCCGGGGGTCTTGCAAAGAAATACATTGACTACCTGCGTGACGATAATCGCGCTCAGACAGGCGGTAGTGGCCTGAAGATATAAGGGCTCTTGACTTGATAAACTCTCGCCCCAGCGCCAACCGCCGCTGTGCAGCACAAAGAAGTAAGCCGCCATCGAGACGACCGCTTCGAGTAAACCTAAAAACAGATAAGCGCGCAACAGCAGACGCCAATCGAGCAGACGCTCCTTTCGCGGACGCGGCGGCCGCCTCATGCTGCCCGGTTCGGGCTTGGCGGCGCCAAGCCCCAAAGCCGGCAGCATGTCCGTCCCCAAATCCACCGCCAGAATCTGGATGATGGTCAAGGGCAGCGGTATCTTAAGCAGCGCGAAAGCCAGATAGGGGATAATTTCCGGGATATTGGACGTAAGAATATAAGCGAGAAACCTGCGGATGTTCTCGTAAACGGCGCGTCCTTCCTCGACAGCGGCGATGATGCTGGCGAAATTATCGTCCAGCAGAATCATATCGGCCGCCTCCTTGGCGACATCCGTCCCGCTGATGCCCATCGCGATGCCGATGTCCGCCAGTTTCAGCGCCGGAGCATCGTTCACGCCGTCGCCGGTGACCGCAACGACGTGCTTTTTCTTTTTCAACGCGGCGACGATGCGCATTTTCTGGTCGGCCCCGACCCTGGCAAAGATGATGTCCGGCGCACTCAAGGCCAGGCGCAGTTGGGTTTCCGACAGCTTACGCAACTGTTCGCCGGTGATAATCACCGGATTATCCGACTGAATCTGGCCGATCTGCCGGCCAATCGCCAACGCGGTATGCGGATGATCGCCGGTCACCATGATGATTTTGATGCCCGCCTCCCGGCATTTGCGCATTGCTTCAGGCACCTCGGCCCTCGGCGGGTCTTCCAGCCCGACCAGCGCGCACAGAATCAGGTCTTGCTCGTGCGCCTCGCCGTGATGCTCCGCTTCCAGCTCACGCCAGGCAAAGGCCAGCACCCGCAACCCCTTATTTGCCATCTGTTCCTGGGCGTTAATGAAACCCTGCCGGGTTTCCGCCGTCAGCGGCATTATTTGCCCGCCGATCTGTACCTGTTTGCACAGCGGCAACAGCGTTTCCAGGGCGCCCTTGCAGTAAAGCACCACACCCTTGGGCGTCTGATGAATAGTGGACATCCGTTTGCGGTCGGTATCAAACGGCACTTCATTGATCTTGGGGTAAGCGCAAGTTTCGCCAAGACAGGTCTTCGCCATCCGCACCAGCGCGATTTCCATCGGGTCACCCAAAGTCTGCCATTTTCCGGCGGAAAGGGATTCTCTCAGGTTGTGGCACAGCAACGCATCCTCGAAAAAGCGCCGATAAGTAAACGCCAATTGCGGCTGCCTCCGCACCGCCGTAATTGTCTGCATTTCCCCGCCCAGATAAAGCGAGCAAACCGCCATGCGGTTTTCGGTCAGCGTGCCGGTCTTATCGGTGCAGATCACCGTCGCCGAACCCAATGCTTCCACCGAAGGCATGTGCCGAATCAACGCGTTACGCTTGGCCATGCGCTGGGTCGCCATCGCCAGCGACAAGGTGACCGTCGGCAATAATCCTTCCGGCACGTTGGCGACGATAATGCCGATAGCGAAGATGAAGTTTTCCCAGAACGACAGGCCCATGCTGCGTCCGATAAAGAAAAAAACCAACCCCAAGGCCAACGCGAGCGCCGCGATAAGACGGCTTAAACGCACGATTTCCAATTGCAACGGCGAAACGGTTTTAACGGCGGTCTGCGTCAGATGGGCGATCTTGCCGAATTCCGTATGCATTCCGGTCGCAAACACCACCGCCCTGCCCTCGCCCGACACGACCGAGGTTCCGGCCAACAGCGTGTTGCGGCTATGTTCCAGGTTTTCTTCCGCCGAAGGATCGGCATCCCGCGCCTGCGGCCTGGACTCGCCGGTGACGGTGGCGTTATTGACGCGCAGGCTAAAGGCTTCGAGCAGCCGGCAGTCGGCCGGCACATTGTCGCCCTCCTGCAATAAGATCACGTCGCCGGGCGCCAGATCGGCGGCCAAAATCAGCGCGACTTCGCCGTCTCTGAGCACCTTGACGTAATAAGGCAGCAGCTTTTGCAGTGCGGAAATGGCGCGTTCGGCGCGGTACTGCTGCCAAAACGAAAATACGCCGTTGATCAGGATCACGCCGAGTATCGCATAGCCCAAAGTCGCCATGCCGCCGCCCGGTTGCCGGGATTCGGCGAAAAACGCCAGACCTGCCGCCAACCACAGTATCAGCGCGAAGAAATGAATAAATTCCTTGATAAAACGCAGTATCAGAGACTCGCCCCGCAGTTCCTCGACCCGGTTCGGCCCATACTCGTCCAGGCGGCATTCGACCTCGGCCTGCGATAGTCCGTCATGACCGCTATGGAGGCTTGCCAGCGCCTCATCGGCAGTGAATTGATGTATTTTCATGGCGACTCCTGCTTTACCGGGTCTTAGCTAAACATCACGCAGTTTAAAATACCACGGACTTCATAATTCTTTGATCAGTTGAATGACCAAGTATTGTATTATTCCAACTTTTAATACTTTAAGAGTCGATTATGAACAGCTATCAACAGAGCAAAAAAGCCAGATACATCGTTTCGGTGGTTTACCTTTTGATAATGGCCGTGGTAATGGGCGGGACTTACCTGTCGCAGCAGCAAAAAGAGGCGGCTGCGAAGACAGCGCAAAGCGCTCCAAATCAATAAGCGGCGTTATTAGGCTATACCGGACAATACTGTTCTACTTAGGATCGTGCATAAATTAATTTAGGCAATTACCATGAAGAGCATGAAGGACATGAAGACTTAAACCTTTCATGCCGCTTCATGTCCTTCATGGTTAAAAAATGAAAAATAAAACT